>CAXYWN010000036.1:0-12326 GCA_964292625.1 uncultured bacterium | reverse complement strand
TAGGTTACGATTCTATAATGGGTATTTTGAGGAAAATCTTGCGCAAGTTCGGTTAATACCCTCTCCGCCACTCGTGAGCTTACCCGTGGTCTTCAAACCGTCCCTCTCGTTTTTGACGTGACCAAGGATAACCGAGGTCTGGGCTTGAAAGCGATCAAGCTGCTGCAAGGATTTGAGGGATTTCTCCAGAACCTTCTGAACAAAGACAACGAAATCTATTTTCTGGCCTGGTGCTGGGATCTTAGCGGCCAGCCTGTATTCCAGTATCCCGCCGAGGGTTCCCAGCCGGAAAGCAGTATCTTCAAAGTCCGGGTGGGCAAACTGCGCGAATTCATCGGCGAGGGAATCAATCTCTTTCCTGCGCGCCAGATCACTGCAGGGCTGGAAGTGCGGGTAATGGTCTGGGAGTCCGACCAGAAATCACGGGATTTCGGCGAAACCCTGAAAACAGTGGTTGCCGGAATCCGGGAAAGTAAACTGAATAACCTGCTCAATGCCATCTCTTTAGTCGGCGGAGTGCCCCTCGTAACCGTTAAAATGATCGAGGAAGCGGCCCTGGAACTGGCGGATATTATCGGTACCTGCCTCAAAGCCAATTCCAACGACTATGTGGATCTCTTTGCCGGGTACTATCCAGCCTCAGGTTCATGGGAGAAAGGAGAGGATATTTCCGCAGGCCCCGCCTGCGAGATTACCCTATCCAAGTTTAACTGATCTTATCGAATTCACCGCTTTACCGGACAACTGACATAGTCGCAACGACAAATTATTGGTCTATTCGCAAGATTCGCTTAGTTTATAGTAAGGCTTTATGGTTGAGCCGATATTTATGGTTCTGGCTTGGATAAAAACTATCAAAAACCCTTAGCCAAAACAGGACTTAGATATTTTTCTCGACGATAAAACTCCAGGTTAAAAAGTTAACCAAATCTGATAGATGATTGTATCTATCGAAACGAAAAGGAAAAGAGAAATGAAAAAAACACTAATCATCGTGTTGCTTGCCACCCTCAGTTTAGGACTGGCTTATGCTGACGTACACTACGGTATCCGGGGTGGACTGAACTTGACCAACATGCGCACTACTGCCGAAAATTCCATAGTTACAGGCGACAAAACCGGTTTCCACGCCGGACTGATGATGCAATACCGCACCGATGCCAACTTTATCGTTCAGCCGGAGATACTCTACACCCAAAAAGGCTATACCTATGAGGTTTTGACAGTTAACAGCACCGTCAGCATGGATTATGTGGAAGTTCCCATCTTGCTCAAATATGATATAAAAGCAGCCAAGGGTCTGAACATCCAACCCGTGGTGGCTCCCTATGTGGGATACGCCGTCATTGCCAAGGTCGTCAGTAAGGGCTTACTTATCGACACGGATGTTGACATGATTGAAGAAATTAACAAGATCGACTATGGCGTTGGCCTTGGATTGGATATTCAGATTATCGACAGGGTTGTCGTGGGAGCACGTTACCAGTTCGGTTTTGCCGATTTCGACGGCAATGACAATGTCTTGGAAGAAGATGTGAGCTTGACTCATAACGGCATCCTCATTAGCCTGGGCTTCTTATTCTAAGCTAAAAACCATATACAGATATCAAGGCGCCATGCGAACAGCTGGCGCCTTTTTCTATGGACGGCAAAAAGAGGGCCTGAGCCGGCTTTATTATCGCTTCAGATATTTAGAATGGCAGGAAAGTCCGGTTATTCCTTCCCTCGGGGATGTCCCTTTTGGTAGGCTTTTTTCACATCATCGAGGGTCACGTGGGTATAGATGGCAGTGGTTTCCAAATTGGCGTGGCCCAACATTTCCTGAATGGCGCGGATGTCTGCGCCCCGGGCCAGCATATGGGTGGCAAAACTGTGGCGGAGGGTGTGGGGCGAATAACCTTTTTTCTGCGCCACGAGGCGGAAATATTGGCCGAGGATGGTGTAGAGCTGACGTCCGTCGAAATCTTTTCCGCTCTTGGTGAGGAAGAGTTTGTCGGAGCTGTCTGCCTGGAGGAGTTTTTCCCGCTTTGGCAGCCAGTCCTTGATGGCTGTGGCGGCTTCGGATCCCAGAGGTAGCAAGCGTTCCTTGTTGCCTTTGCCGAAAACCCTCACCAAACCGCGTTTCAGGTCGATTTCGCTGGTCCGGAGCCCGGCAAGTTCGGAGATGCGCAGCCCACTGGAATAGAGAAGCTCGAGGATGGCGCGGTTGCGTATTCCATAAACGCTGTCCAGATCAGGAATCCGCAGCAGGGTGAGCATCTCCTCTTCCGTAAAGAAATGAGGCAGTGTTTCCTCTATTTTGGGGCGTTTGATCTTGTCCATTGGATTGATTGTGATTTGGCCAGTGAGCTTCAGATAACGGAAAAAGCTTTTCAGCGCTGCCGCTTTGCGAGCCAGACTGCGGTTTCCCACCCGGCTGTCGTGCAGTTCGCGCAGCCAATCGCGGATCATCTGCACGCTGATTTCCTCCACGGCCACTTCGCCGGGAAAAAACCTGGCCACAAAGTCCAAAAACTGACGCAGATCGCTGCCGTAAGCAGTGATGGTACATGCCGATTTTCCCTCAGCTTTGAGGAATTCGAGGTACTGTTGTTGTTTATTTTCCATCTTTTGTTACCGTATAGCTCATTTTTTGCTTGCCTGATAACTTGTCGAGAAAAATATTGCACTAAGCCAAGGAGGTTTGATGAATCAGCACATCGCCAGCAGCGCCAAAGTGGGCTCCAAAACGCAAATAGGCGCAAATGCCGTCATTTTGGAAGACGCGCGAATAGGGGAGAACTGCCTGATTGGACACAACGTTGTGATCCACGCGGGCAGCGTGATTGGCAACAATGTCCGCATCGACGACAACACCATCATCGGCAAATCCCCGCTCTCTTCCCCGCGCAGCATCTTCAAGCTGCCGGAAGGCCTCAAACCGGCGGTGATCGGAGATTTTTGCCAGATCGGGGCGAACGTTGTGATCTATGTCCAGTGCGAAATCGGCGAGCGCAATCTGATTGCCGATCTGGCCACCATCCGCGAAAATGTCATCATTGGCGATCTGAACATCATCGGCCGCAACGTCTGTATCGAAAACTTCGTGAAGATCGGCTCCCGCAACAAGTTTGAGACCAACTGCTATATCACCGCGTATTCCGAGGTCGAGGATTACTGTTTTGTGGCGCCCTGCGTGGCCACCAGCAACGACAACTATATGGCCCGCGATCCCGAGCGCTTCAAACATTTTAAAGGCGTCACGCTCAAACGCGGCGCCAGAATTGGAGTCAACGCCACCATCCTGCCTGGAAAAGTACTGGCCGAAGACGCCTGCGTGGCAGCCGGAGCCGTGGTTTCGCGCGATGTCCCCGCTGTCACCATCGTTGTGGGCAGTCCGGCCAAACCCTTGCGCGAGGTTCCCAAAGCACAACTTTTAGAAAATAATCTGGATAAATCATGAAAGCTCTGCTCATCATTCCCACCTACAAAGAGATCGAAAACATCGCGAGGATCATCCCCGCGGCGCTGAAACAATCGCCAGACCTGCAAATCCTGGTGATGGACGACAATTCTCCGGACGGAACTGCCCAGGCAGTGAAAGACATCATGGCCACCGAGCCCAGGGTGCATCTGATCGAAAGGCCCCGCAAAATGGGACTCGGCTCTGCTTACGTCACCGGCTTCAAATATGCCCTGAAAGAAGGCTTCGACTACGTTCTGGAGATGGATGCCGATTTTTCCCACAATCCCAACGACCTTCCCCGCCTGCTCGCAGCGGCTGCCACCAAGGACCTCGTGATCGGTTCCCGCTACTCCCAGGGCGTGAATATCGTCAACTGGCCTTTCAAACGCCTCATGATCAGCTATTTCGCCTCTAAATATGTCCGCGTGATCACCGGTATGCCGATCAAGGATCCCACCGCCGGCTTCAAGTGTTTCGACCGCAAGGTTTTGGAAGCAATCAACCTTGACCAGATCCTCTCCGATGGCTATGCCTTCCAGATCGAGATGAATTTCCGTGCCTGGGTCAAAGGCTTCCGCATCCAGGAGATTCCGATTGTCTTCACCGAGAGAATGGACGGCGTTTCCAAAATGAGCCGCAAAATTGTCTGGGAAGCCGTATTTATGGTCTGGAGACTGCAATTTATGAGACTTATGGGCAAACTCAAATGAGGTTGGCAGATGCTCGAACGCATTAACACCCCGCTGGAACGCCCGGAAGACGTCGAATTTGACCGCGCGCTGCGTCCCCGCACCCTGGCTGAGTTCATCGGACAGAGCCACATCAAGAAGCTTCTGGATATCTCCATCAGGGCAGCCAAACTGCGCAAGGAACCGCTTGACCACGTTCTCCTCTACGGCCCGCCCGGCCTGGGAAAGACAACTCTGGCGGGAATCATCGCCCGCGAACTGGAAGTGGAAATCACCATCAGCAGCGGCCCCGTGATGGAAAAACCCGGTGACCTGGCCGGAATCCTGACCAATCTGATGCGCCACGAAGTACTCTTCATCGATGAAATCCACCGTCTCAGCCACGTCATCGAGGAATATATCTACCCCGCGATGGAGGATTTCCAGATGGAGATCATCCTGGATAGCGGCCCCAGCGCGCGCACCCTGCGTATCGGCGTGGAGCCTTTCACCCTGATTGGAGCCACCACCCGCGCGGGACTGCTCACTCCGCCTCTGCGTGACCGCTTTGGCATCGTCCTGCGGCTGGATTATTACGATTTTGAATCCATCAGCCGGATCATCGAACGCTCCACCCGCATCCTGGATATTCCCGCCGATCCGGAAGGAATCGCCGAACTGGCCCGCCGTAGCCGCGGAACTCCCCGCATCGCAAACCGCCTTCTGCGTCGGGTGCGTGATTTCGCCCAGATCATCGGGAACGGTGTGATTACGCTGGATATAACTCTGCAAGCGCTGGAGATGCTTCAGGTGGATCACGCCGGCCTCGACGAGATGGACAAACGTCTGCTCAACACAATTATCCAAAACTACCGCGGCGGCCCCGTCGGCATCAAAACCCTGGCCACGGCTGTCGGTGAGGATTCCGGCACCATTGAGGAGATTTTCGAGCCCTACCTGGTGCAGCAGGGTTTTCTGGAACGCACTTCCACGGGACGCAAGGCCACCTTCAAAGCCTACAAACATCTGGGTTTGAAACCTTCCGACTTCCAGCCGGAGATCTTCTGAACCAAAACTGGCTGCCGAACACCGGAAATCACCTCCAAATAAGCATTCTGATGTTATAAACGATGGGATACAAGGCCAATATCGCCAGCAACCTGAGCAATCAGATTCTCAGAATCGCCCTTGGCGCCATCACCAGCATCATCGTGGCGCGGGCTCTGGGCCCAACAGGGATGGGCTATGTGGCCTACATCATCCTGGTGTTCACGCTGATCGGCGATTTCGGCCATCTGGGGCTGAACAACTCCACCATGTATTTTATGAAGCGCGGTTCCGTCCCCTCCGGCCATCTTTTCAGTGTCAATCTCACCGCTTTAAGCCTTATCTTTATGGCGCTGGCCGCGCTGGTTTTGCTCCTCCGCGGCACCGGCCTCGTACTCCAAACCTACAGCTATTCTTACATCCTGGGCGGCCTGGTCTTTGTGATCTCCGACCTCTTTTTCACCAACCTCCACTCATGGTATGTGGGCGATGAGCGCATCCGCGAAAGCAACCGCAAAATCATTATTGTCTTTCTGCTCAAAAGCGCTCTGATCCTCGCCCTCTGGCTCACCCAGACCCTCAGCCCCCTCAGCTTTTTCGCCACGGGCATTTTGGGAATGCTGCTCAACGCGCTGTTGCTGGGTTTCCGCGTGGGCCAAAGCTATTCTCCCGCGCTGGATTTCGGGCTGCTTAAGGCTGAATTTTCCTACGGTGGCGTCCTCTGGTTGGGGGCGATCTTTTCCTTTCTCCATTTTCGCGCCGATCAGTTTATGATCAAGGAGATGCTTGATGTGCGCGCCCTCGGCGTCTATAGCATTGCGGTGATGCTGGCTGAGCTGCTTTTTCTGGTGCCGGTGAGCGTCAGTTCCGCCCTCCTGGGAAAGCTTTACAACACTTCCGAGCCAGCCGCCGCCCGTTCCATTATGGCCCGCACCCTCAAGCTCACCCTCTATATCTGCGGAGCCCTGGCGCTTATCGGAATCCCGCTGAGTCTGTTGATTCCCTTGGTCTATGGAAAAGCCTATGCCGGAGCTGTATCCAGCGTGATGGTGCTGCTCGGCGGAGCGGTCTTCGCCTCCATCGCCAAGGTCGGAATGCAGTATTTTTTCACCCTGGGACGCCCCAAAGTCCATCTTTACACCACTCTAATTACCCTGATTGTGAATATCGCGCTCAATTTCCTGCTCATCCCACGCTGGGGAATCCTCGGCGCCGCCGTCGCCTCCAGCGTTTCCTATGTTGGCTACGGGCTCTTCTACCTGGCGCTTTTCATCTACCGGGAAAAGTTCAGTTACCGCGATCTTTTCGGCCTTAACAGTGAGGACATCAAAGCCTTATGGAAAAAAGCCTAAACCAATCCAACCTGAACAGCGGCCACCTCTGGTCTGAGGGAAACTTTTTCGAGGGCAACCCCGAGGCGGCTTTTCCGTCCGGCTGTTCTCCGGAGCGCTTCTTAGATATTCTGAGAGCGGCGGATGGCTGCTTCACGCTGGTTCTGGAGACCGCTGGCCACATCTTCGCCGCGGTGGATAGAGTCCGTTCCCGTCCGCTCTTTTACGCCCTCCAAAACGGCAGTCTGCTGCTCAGCCGTGACGCCGGCGAACTCCGCTCCCGGCTTGGCAATCCGCCCCTCGATGAGGCCGCTTTGACGGAATTTCTCTTGGCCGGATATAATTGCTGCGGCGACACCCTCTGCGCCGGACTGAAACAGCTGGAAGCTGGACAATACCTGATCTTCACCAAACTAACTCAAACCTTGGAACTGGGCGATTACTTCATCTACCGCCAGCAATTCGAGCCTCATCAAGACCCTCTGGAGGCGATGGACCTGATGCACATCCGCATCTTTGAGCGCCTGATTGCCAGCGCGAAAGGGCGCACTTTGGTGATCCCGCTCAGCGGAGGCTTGGATTCGCGCTTGATTGCCGTGATGCTCAAACGTCTGGCCTATCCCAACGTCATTTGCTACACCTTTGGAAACTCTCTTCAAGACGAATCCGTCACCTCACGCAAGGTGGCAAAGTTCCTGAATCTGCCCTGGCAAATCGTGGAAACCAATCGCCGGAAGTGGTATCAGGCTTACCATTCGGAGGAGATGCGCCGCTATTTCAGCTTTGGCGCCAACCTCAGTTCCCTGCCCCATGTGCACGACTGGCTGGCGCTGAAAACCCTGCTCGAGAGAGGTCAAATCCCTGACGACGCCATCATCGTCCCCGGCCATTCCGGAGGGATGTTTCAGGGAGCCGGCCTGCCCCCAATTTTGGGAGACCGCGAGGAGCTCACCGCGCGCGAATTGCTGGATCTCATCCTGGCGGATCATTACGATCTCTGGCAATGCTCCGGCGAACAGCGGCAAAAATTATTCGGTGACCGGGTGCGGAATTATCTGCAACTGCCGGACACCATCCAAATCGAGCTTGCGGCTTCTTTCTTCGACGAATGGGATTGGCGCCAGAGGCAGTCCAAACTCTACGTCAATTCCCTGCGTATCTACGATTTCTTTGGCCAGGATTGGCGCTTGCCTCTCTGGGACCGCGAATACATCGATTTCTGGTCTCGCGTGCCCCTCGACCTGAGGCTGCACCGCGCCCTGATGCACCGATACATCAAGCAATACCAGAGCCTGCCCTTTGGCGCTTACAACGACTATCCACTCAGCAAAAAAATCCAGCTAAAATACCGGCGCTTTACGGCGGGGAACCTGCCCGACCAGCGCTACGGCCGCTTTTTGGATTACCGCGACCGCCAGGCTTTCCTCCACACCAAGGTTGCCAGCCTCCTCGCCCCCAATCTCGCTTATCCCGATTTCATCAACCCCGGCCTCAATATCCTGGACGCCAATATCAACGCCATCCAGGCCCTTACTTACATCCGCGATTTAGCCTCCGGAAAACTTAACTAAGTCCCTGACCGGCCTTCTTTTCCAAGCCCGGCCAGAATCGCCAGATAGCTGTACTTATCGCCGGAAATCCCGCTCATCCTGTCCAAAAACCTCCACACCCCCAGCGGCAGTTTCAGGGTGAGGGAATTGAGCTTGAACAGCTCCATCGCCCGGTGGAAAAAGGGTTTTGCGGTCTTCACCCGGAATCCGCTCTGGCGTAGCAAGGCGGCCAGGGATTCACGGTCAAAGCTATGCAGATGCGCGTTGACCGGGGTTTTGCGATTGCAATGGATGCAGAGCGAATAGCGGATCATTTCTTTATAGGGAACCGTCACCAGCAGCGTCCCGCCCGGTTTCAGCCGTTTCCGCATGCTTTTGAGAGCTTGCTCCGGCTCCACCAGATGTTCCAGCACCTCCAAAGCCACAATGAGGTCGAACTTTCCCAAGTCCGGAATATCACAAGCGTCGCCGTAAACCGTTTTAATCTTGTGATCCTCGGCCCTGATGCGGAGCAGGTTTTCCTCGCTGAGGTCCAAAGCCGTCACCTCCGCGCCCAGCTTCGCCGCGGCCAAGCTGAACCAGCCTCTGCCGCTGCCCACATCCAAAACCGTCATCCCAGGCCGGATGGCGCAAAGCGAAAGCGTGTGCTGCGTGCGCCGAATCTCAGCCGGAGTCAGCTTATCCCTGCGAAAGTAGTCAAAAACCAGCGCGTCCTGGCGGTAATGCTCTTTATAATCCATCTTCACATCCTTTTTAAAAAAGCGGGCTGAAGCTCGGCAAAGAGACTCAACCCGCTTTGAGTTCAACCCATGGAACAGATTGAACTATTTGAGACTAAAACGTTATTAGTAAGCCTTTTCCAACTTGGCCAGGTCAACCTTTTCGGCCAGGGTTTTGAGCAGATCGGCATTTTTGATGTTCTCGCCGGTGACTACCAAGGTGATTTTTTCGCCCACCTTGAGGGTGAGTGTCCCGCTCTGGTCGTCGGCATCATAATCCTGGGTGCCGGTGTAACCGCTTACGCGGATTGTTTTTCCTGTGGTTCCCATCGCGCCGAACATACTGGCCAAGCCCATAATTCCGCCGCTTTGGCCCAGCACTCCGCCCGCCGAGATGGTGAGGTCAAAGCTGGAATCGCCATTGGTATATTCGCCGGTGGCGGTGATGCTCGAGCCCAATATATTCAAGGGTACGACGGCTTTGTTTTCCAGCTTGAAGCCGCCTGTCCCTTCCGGGATATAGGCCAGCAACTGCTCGGCTAGAACTTCGTTGATTTTGGCCAGGGCAAAATCGATTTCATTTTTGGCTTTGATGTAATCGCCTTTATTGAGAAGGGTTTTGGCTGTGTCGAGGGCTTCGATGGCCTCGTCTTTGGGAGCCGCGTGCAGAGCCAGGGCCAGCAGTAGCACGGTAATAATTATTAAGGTTTGTTTCATCTTGATACTCCTTTAAAATTGTGTTCTATTGATAGTATATGAAGCTTGCTCAACTTTGCCAACAAAAAAAGGCAGTCTTGTGAACCAAATCTGATAAGGTTGGAGGGCTTGACCCTCACGGTATGAAAATGAGGCAAAAGTCCTCAGATGACGTAGAGCTGTATCTTGCAGATAGCTTGTCCGCATCCTGCCAGCCTCCCTCACAGTTCGGGATGGCCGAAGGGGAAGTCAGCGGGAAGTGAATCAGAAGTGAATTGGGTAAAAGAATGGAACACTGATGACGGGATCAACAGGATCGGCAGGATGAGAGAAGGAAAAAAATCGCGGAGTATTCTGACCTAAAATCAAAATCCCCCCGGCTGGGAGTAGCTGGAGGGATTTCTATATATACGTGCTAAGGGCAGCTTGTCTTATGGTAATATCTCTGGGTCAGGGAGGAGACAGTGAACTATTTCTTAGTTCGCGGCCCGGGTCCAGGTCATCGACTTGCCCAAGAGGGAGATGCCGATGTAGCCGCGTAACTTCATCGTGTTGGGGCCGGTTAGCTCAATCTTGGTGGAATAGGTGTGCCCGGATAAGGGGTCGTAGATGTTTCCGCCATCATATTTGTTGTTGCCCCGGGACTTGAGGTTTTTCGCTACCACCAGATTCTGTATGGGGCGGGAACGCAAGCTTTTATCTGGATTATCCTTATCCAGTTTGGGTTTGCCATTTTCGTAGGGTTCTTTCTGCCAGGCGACCTTACCTTCATAGGTTCCGCTAGAGGTTTTGTAGAACTGTATCTTGGTGGTCTTATCAGGGTTGTGCCACAGACCTTCGATGTTGTAAATCTCGGCCACGAGGGCAAAAGGCAGGAGCATCGCAAATGCGGTAAGGGCAAAAATCAGCTTTTTCATATTTCCTCCCGGAACTGAGTTGGGCGGAATCAGATGATCCCGCACCGCTTATATATTATACTCCAGTTGCGCAGATAACCTTCATAAAAAAGGATGAATTTAGAAGAAAACTTCCCGCTCTTCCCCTTCCTCGGGTCAGGACCACAGGTGTAGGTTATCCAGGAGAGGAGTGTTTGCGAATCAAAGTCATTCAAAGTCAAGGGTGTTTGGGGATCAAAGTCATCCAAAGTCAGGGGTGTTTGCGGCAGGCTTTGCGCAGATTAAGCTAAATATAACGCAAAAATGGCGGAACTCCCGCATCCGTGGATAGGAGAATTCCGCCTGCTTTTTTATGGGCAAAGGATCAGGGAAAGTTGATCTTGATGTTCTTTACTTCGGGATATTTGGCGAGGTGTTCGCGGATTTCCTCGGCCACGTTTTCACGCCACTCATCAAAATTCATCATATTCATATCGATCAGCACCTCGCCATCGTCAAAGCCGACGTATTTGACCATTTTGAGGGAGACGATGTCTTCGCCGACCTGGGGGTAGATGATCTTTTTAAGCTCTTCGACGATGGTGTCCTTGCCGAAATTGGGGACTTCCTTGAGGCCGTGGGCAATCTCGTAGTTGGAGATGGCGGTCTGGAGGGTGTCGGCGGCCAGAACCGAGCAATGGACCTTCACCGGCGGCAGGCCGTCGAGGGCGTCCATGGCGTCGCGCCAGGTGAGCTTTTTGGCTTCTTCGAGGGTCTTGCCTTTGGCGAGATCGGTGATGATGGAGGCTGTGGCGATGTTTGAGGCGCAGCCGTAGGAAAGGAAGCTGACGTCTTCGATCGTGTGCGTTTCTTCATCTACTTTGAGGAAAACCGTCACCTGGTCGCCGCAGGCGGGACTGCCCTCGGTGGCGGTGGCATCTGGGTTTTCCATTTTACCAACGTTGTGGGGGTGCATGAAGTGGTCCAGAACTTTCTGTGAGTATTGCATTTATTTCTCCTGAGGATGAGTTGACTGATAGAGGGGACTGCGTTCGCGCAGGGATTTGGCGATTTCAGCGAGGCGCTCGACCGCAAAATCGATTTCCGTCTTGGTGTTATAGCGGGATAAAGTGAATTTCATCGAGCCGTGAGACTGGACGTGGTTTCTGCCCATGGCCAGCAGGACGTAGCTCGGTTTCAAACCCTGAGAGGCGCAGGCAGAGCCCGTCGCGACGGTGATTCCGTGCGAGTCCAGCATCATCATAATCGCCTCTCCCTCGATATAGGCGAGGGAGATGTTGATGTTGTGGCTGATCCGGTTTTCGCCGCGGGGGCCATTGAGCTCGATTTCCGGGATGGTGGCTTCGAGGCGCTCCAGCAGATAGTCGGAAAGCTCCCTCAACTGCGCGATGCTGGCGTCCAGATCGGCAAAAGTGAGTTCGGCGGCTTTGGCAAATCCGGCGACCAGGGCAATTCCGATGCCGCCAGTCTGCAGCTTATCCACGCGGCTGATGCCGTGAATCAGCTGGGCCAATCGGGTTCCTTTCTTCACGTAGAGAGCGCCGACACCCTGGGGGCCGTGGATTTTGTGGGCGGAAATACTCAGAGTATCCACTCCCAAACTTGGCATATCCAGATGCATCTTGCCGTAGGCTTGGCCTGCGTCCGCGTGCCAGTGAATCTTGTGTCCAACCTCATCCAAAACCCGGCGGTATTCATCCATCGGCTGGATGGCACCCACCACGTGGTTGACGATCGTGGTCAGAAACAGGATGGTGTCGGGCCGGATGGCGGCTTTCAGCTCGTCGGCGCTCACAATGCCGTCCGCGTCTGGCGTCAGATAGCTAACCGAGTAGCCCTGTTTTTCCAGCCAGGCGGCGTTGGTGAGCAAGTCGGGATAATCCACCACGGAAACGATAACGTGCTTTCCAGCAGAGGCGTTGGCAGCTGCCAAACCCTTGATGGGGATATTGTTAGACAAGGTGGCGCCTGGGG
>CAXYWN010000035.1:0-12331 GCA_964292625.1 uncultured bacterium | reverse complement strand
CAGCAGGCTGTGAAGGTCGGCAGTCCCTCGCCTTTGGTCTTTCTGGCGATAACCTCATTGGCTTCTTCCACCACGGTGAGATCTGCCGCAAAAGCGGTATCATAGACCTGGTCAAAGCCGATAATCTTCATCGCCGCCACCATTTTACCGGTGATATGGTCACTGGCGGGAAGGTTGAACATTTCGCCCAGGGCCACACGCACTGCCGGAGCAATCTGCGCAACCACGGTCTTCTGGGGATTATGAATGGCTTCCCAGGTTTGAGGAATGTGGCTTTTGATCGTGATGGCGCCGGTGGGGCAGACCGCGGCACACTGTCCGCAATTGATGCAATCCACCTGAGCCAGGCTCTTGCCGTAAGCAGCGGCAACGTTTACGTTTTGGCCGCGGCCGGCAAAATCGATGGCGCCAATACCCTGAATCTCATCGCAGAATCTCACGCAGTCTCCGCAGAGCACACACTTATTGGGATCCCGGACGAGGCATTCACTGCCCAGGTCCATGGGTTTGAAATCTCGGGTTCTGCGGAAGCGAACTTCGCTGATGCCGAGGCGGTTGGAAAGGTCGCGCAGCTTGCAATCGCTTGCTCTGCTGCACTGGGGGCATTCCTGATCGTGGTTGGCCAGCAGCATCTCCACGATGGTTTTGCGCAGTTTGAGAATCTGCTGCGTGTGAGTCTTCACCCTCATGCCTTCAAAAGGCTGGGTGGAACAAGAAGTTACCAGGCCTCTGCCTTCCACTTCCACCATGCAGAGTCTGCAGGCGCCGTAGAGGCTGAGATCGCTGTGATAACAGAAGGTGGGAATATCGATGTGAGCCTTTCTGGCCAGCTCGAGGATATTAATCTCATCTTCCCACAATACTGGACGGTCGTTTATATATACGTATTTTTCCATTTTATTTCCCCTTAGCTGATGGCTTTAAATTTACAGGCAGTGATGCAGGCACCACATTTGATGCAGATCAATGGATCAATCTTGTGGGCTTGTTTTACTTCACCGGAAATGGCTCCCACGGGACAGACTCTTTTGCAGAGGGTGCAGCCGCGGCAGAGCGCCGGATCGATGGAAATGGCAGTGAGCGCTTTACATGTCTTGGTGGGGCAGTATTTTGCCTTCACGTGCGCTTCGTACTCATCCCGGAAGTAACGCAGGGTGGAGAGCACGGGGTTCGGGGCAGATTTGCCCAGGCCGCACAGAGACGTGAGCTTAACGGTTTCGCCCACTTCCTGCAAAAGGTCGAGGGTCTCTTCCGTGGCATCGCCATTGGTGATATCTTCCAGCATTTCCAGCATCTGACGCGTTCCTTCCCGGCAGGGCACACACTTGCCGCATGATTCGTGTTGGGTGAAGGTCATGAAGTAGCGGGCGGTTTCCACGATGCAGGTGCTGTCGTTCATCACAACCATACCGCCGGAGCCCACCATCGCGCCAACCGAGCCCAGGGAATCGAAATCAATAGGCAGGTCGAGGTGTTCGCGAGTGAGGCAGCCGCCGCTGGGTCCGCCAATCTGTACCGCTTTGAAGGCATCGTTATTGATCTTGCCGTCTTTATCCAAAACACCGCCGCCAATCTCAAATACGATCTTGCGGATGGTGGTGCCGAAGGGAACTTCGATGAGTCCGGTATTGGCAACGTGACCCGTAAGGGCGAAGGTTTTGGTTCCCGGAGATTTATCTGTGCCTACTTTTCTGAAGGTTTCAATGCCCTGCTGCATTACCACAGGCACCAAAGCCAGGGTTTCCACGTTGTTGATCACAGTGGGCTTGCCAAAGAGACCCTTAACGGCGGGGAAAGGCGGTTTGGGACTGGGCATTCCACGTTTGCCTTCAATGGAAGCGAGAAGTGCGGTTTCTTCTCCGCAGACAAAAGCGCCGGCTCCTTCCATCACCTGGATATGCAGGCTCAGGCCGGTGCCAAAGATGTCGTCGCCCAACATTCCGTATTCTTCAGCGGTCTTAATAGCGTTGCGGATGCGCTTGCAGGCCAGCGGATATTCCATCCGCACATAAACATAACCTTCATTGGCACCGGTGGCACGCGCGGCGATCAGCATTCCTTCGATCACGCTGTGAGGGTTTCCTTCCAAAATGGAACGGTCCATAAAGGCACCGGGGTCGCCCTCGTCACCATTGCAGACCACATATTTTTTGGCATTGTCTTCCCGGCGGGCAAAATCCCATTTGCGGCCGGTGGAGAAACCGCCGCCGCCGCGTCCGCGTAATCCGCTATCCTGATAAAACTTGCAGATTTCTTCAGGGCTGTATTTGGTGTAGGCGTCACGGGCGGCAAAATAACCGCCGTGAGCGATATATTCGCTGATGTTTTGAGGGTCCACGTTGCCGCAATCCTTCAAGCCGGTACGTTTCTGCTTGGTATAGAAGGGAATTTCACTCACTCCCTTGTAAGCAACGCCGCTTTCAGGGTCGTGATACAGCAGGCGTTCCACCACTTCGTCTTTCACCACGGAGCTGGCAACTATTTCGGCTGCGTCTTCGGGCTTCACATGGCCGTACATGATACCGTTTGGTTCGATGGTTACGAGGGGGCCGACCTGGCAAAAACCCTGGCAGCCGCTGCCGATCATGTACACATCGTGAGGTTTGTGTGCTTCACCTTTGTCACTTTTGAGTGATACGGTTACTTCCAAGCCACTGAGGGCAATGGAGTTTTTAAGGGCGTCAAAAACTTTCAAAGAGCCATTGGCGACGCAGCCGGTACCGGCGCAAACCACGATTCTTTTCTTACATAGGTCACGGGCGGACTGATATTGGTCCCGAATCTCTTCCAGCTTAGGCATTTTCCTTCTCCTCTGCGTCAATTTTGTCGATAAGAGCGAGCGCATGTTCCGGACTGATCTGCCCGTATATCTCATCGTCCACCACCAGCACCGGTGCCAGACCGCAAGCTCCCAGACATGATACTGTTTCAAAGGTGTACATCATGTCGTCTGTGGTGATCTTCTTGGCGCTCAGATGCAGACGCTCGCGTATGGCATCAATTACCTTGGAAGAGCCTCTTACGTGGCAAGCTGTGCCATCACACATCTTGATAATGTGTTTACCCTTGGGTTCCAGGGAAAAATGGCTGTAAAATGTGGCCACACCATATAATCTCGCGGGTGACACACCCAAAGAGGTGGCGATAAAGGTTAGCACCTCTTGAGGAAGATAGCGATATTCTTCCTGAACTGCCTGCAGAATGGGAATGATCTTGGCTTCGCTACGATCGTAGCGGTCCAAAATCCCCATTACCTTGTTGAAGCTGTGGGCTGCAGAGTATTGCGTACTCATTGTTACTCCTGTATATGTATTTTTATGTATTTCGGGATATTATGATTTTGGTTGAAATTATGGGGCCGATATCAGCTATTAGTGTGGTATAAGCGTTCTGCCACACGTCTGGATAAAACAGCCAGAGAGGAGCTCATATCGATGTTTTCTATTATAATGTGACTGGGAACTTTGAGCCGTGCAGGGGTGAAATTCCAGATCGCAATGATGCCATTGTCCACCATTTCATCGGCAATCTCCTGCGCAGCCTCAGCCGGCACAGTAAGAATCCCAATGTTCACGTGCAAGCGTGAGATAAGATTGCTCAATTTGCTCATGGGGTGAATCTGAATGCCCAGATAGTTTGAAATGCTCATCTCGGGATTATTGTCAAAGGCGGCGATGATGCGCAGGCCTTTTTTGCTGAGTTCAGAATAGCCCATCAAGGCTTTGCCCAAATGCCCCGCGCCCACCAAAAAGCAGGAAGAGACATCGTTCCAGTTGAGGCATTGCTCAATTGCCAGAATGAGTTGATCGATCTTATGCCCAACCTTGGGAATACCCACAACGCCGGTGAATGCCAAATCTTTGCGTACCTGTGTCATGTGAACATCGGTAAATTCAGCTATTTTGGTCGCCGACACCATCGGCAGGCCGGTTTTTTTGAAGCTATAGAGTGCTTCCAGGTAATGTGGTAATCGCTTCAGCGTCAAGAGGGGTATGGCTTCCACGGGTTCTCCTTGTAGATATTCTCAGGTCTGGAATCGATAAAATTATATCGACTCATTCTGTCAAGAGAATTCTACCCCATTTTTATCGATATGCGAATGAGCTCTTACTTTTTGTCAAAGCGGCTGTTTGTTACGACTCAGAACTACTGCTTTTTTTACAATCGGGTATCACGGTTTTTGATCAAGCAGATATGAGGAAGGCCGTGAAAAACACATAATTTAGAGCGATTCGCAGAAACGATAATCAGAATAACGCCAAAACAGCCGTTTCCAGCGAGCAAACACATCGGACTTGACAGAATTCGTCATTATATAGGTGATGTCCACAAATTTAAGCTGCAGGAGGCATGAGATGAGCGACAATCTACAAGGTGCGGAATTGCTGCAATTTTTGCAGGAATCCTCTGTTGAAGAGATTAAAGCAGCTCTGAAAAACATCCATCCTGCCGATATTCTGGATGCTCTGGAAGATTACAAAGGCGATCCCCTTACCTTCCTCTCCAAGCTACCCGTCGATATTCTTGCCGACATCGTGGAAGAAGCGGAAGAAGAGGATAAAAGCGAGATTTTTGATATTTTCCCGCTGGATCAAAAGAAAGAAATCATCTCCGAGATGGCCTCGGATGAATTGGTGGATCTGCTGGAGAATATTGACGCGGAAGAAGCGACTGACCTGATCGATAGCCTCGATGCAGAGGACGCCCAAAACGTAAAGGACTTGATGCAATATGATTCCGAAACCGCCGGCGGAATCATGGCGTCGGAATTTGCGACCGTCAAAGACAATATGACAGTGCGGGAAACCCTGGAATACCTTCAGCAATATGGTGAGGAAGCAGAAACGCTCAGCTATCTTCACGTCCTGGATAAAAACAGGGTCCTCAAAGGGGTGGTTTCGCTCCGGGATATAGTGGTTCATAAATTTAACGATGCAATCGCACCCTTGATTAACGTCAATGTAATCAGCGTGAGGGCTGATGTGGACCAGGAAGAAGTGGCGCAAACCATCCAGAAATACGGATTTACAAGTATTCCGGTGGTGGATGAGCAGAATAGGATGTTGGGTATCATCACTGCGGATGATCTTTTCGATGTAGTGGTGGATGAAAGCACGGAAGACTTTGAAAAGATGGCTGCCATTGCGCACAGCGATGGAGATTATCTGGAAACCGGAGTGTTCAGATTGGCTCGCAGAAGGCTCTTCTGGCTGATGTTTTTGATGGTTTCCGCCACTTTTACCAGCGTCATTATCCAGAATTATGAGAGCGCCCTGGCCAGCGTTGTGATCCTGACGGCCTTCATCCCGATGTTGATGGATACGGGAGGAAATGCAGGTTCTCAATCTGCCACCCTGATCATCCGCGGTATGGCTCTAGGCGAAATATCCATCAAGGATTATTTCACTGTGGTTTTCAAAGAGGTGCAGGTGAGCATCATCGTTGGATTAGCTTTGGCTGGGGTCAATTTCTTCAGGATCTGGGTTTTTCATCATGATATTATCCTGGCACTGACGGTTTCGCTGGCGTTGTTATTTACCATCATTTTGGCCAAAACGGTGGGGGCTACGCTGCCCATTGTAGCCAGGAAACTCAAAATTGATCCGGCGATTATGGCCGCTCCGGTGATTACCACAATCGTGGATGCCCTGTCTCTAATCGTCTATTTTAAGCTGGCCATATCCCTATATATCAAGAGCTGACCCTAATGTAGAGCAGCTCGCCGCTGTTGCTAAAGATACAACTGGCTCTTCCAATCCAGCGCCATAATTAGCCTCATCGGCCCCGGTAGCTTCAAGTAATCCAAGGCAGGATCTGAGAAAGCCCAGAAGGCAAAAATGGCTTTTGGGCCAAACTTGGCACAAATGAAACCTGCGCCAAAGAATAGGGGAGGGATGGGGCTTGGGATTAGGCGGGGCTGGGATTTTCCGGATCGGGTTCTGCTGGTTCCAAGGGTTCCAAGGTTTCCTCTATAGGTTTCGCCAAGACCAGGCGGTCCATTTTCAGCAGATAATAGAGCAGCGCGCAGCTGAGATAGACAAAACCACCCGACCAGAGAACGTCAGAGACGAAGTGTCCGCCCTGCGCCATACGCACCAAACCCAGGCCAAAGCCGTAGATGAGGGTGAGAATGAAGGCCCATGCGGTGAGCCGTTTTTTGCGCCCGCGGAAGATGAAGTAGAGGGCAAAAAAGTAGAAGCCCATGGACGCGTGCCCGCTGGGAAAGGCTTCGCCAGGGCTGCTGGGATCCATGGTTAGCGGGGCTTCGTAGGCAAATTCTCCTCCGAAGACGGTGACTTGGTTGGGACGTGGGCGTCCCCAGTATTCTTTGAACACCGCGTTCACCAAAAGGCCCGGTCCAAGCAGCATCACTAAGGCTAAAAACAACCCGGAGCGACGCCACCTGGCCAGGTTGTGGGAGAAAAACCCAACCGCGAATACAGCCAGACCGGTGATGGAAACAATCAAGGCAGGTAAAGTGCCGTAACTATACAAGAAATCGTAAAACTTGACGTAATTGCCCAGCCAGTTGCCGCCTCCCGCATAGAATATCTCTTGGAATTTCAAATCCAGGCCCCGAGTGCGGATCAGCCAGGTGCCCAAAGCCAGGATCAGCGCGGGAACAAGGAAATCGAGAACTAAAACGATATGGCGGCCCCGAGGGACCGCCATATCTTCTATATCATTGACCGGGTCGCGAGGTAACCTAAACATCGTTAAATGTCCTTGGCACTCACTGGCCGGGTTCTTAGACTTTTTCTTCCGGAGTTTCCGGGGTTTCCTCAGAAGCTGTTTCCAGCGGTTCCTCGGGTGTTGCTTCATCTGTGATTTCCAGAGTTTCTGGAACTTCTTCAGAGGCTATTTTAACGGGTTCTTCAGGAATAGATTCCACTTCTGGTTCCGGAGCTTCTTCAGGGGTTGGTTCCACTTCAGGTTCCGTAATTACAGGTTCAGGGACCTCTTCAATAACAGGCTCGTCTGTAGGCTCTTCCTGGATTTCAGGTTTTTCTTCAGGAGGAGCTTCGACAGTCTCTTCAGGAGTTGATTCCTCTGTAATTTCCGGAGTTTCCTCAATAGGAGTTTCCACAGGTTCTTCAGGAGCTGATTCCACTTCGGGTTCCGTAGTTACGGGTTCTGAGGTTTCTTCGCTGACCGGCTCGGCCGTAGGTTCTTCAGGTGTTTCCTCTGCCGTGGGTGCGGCTGCTTCTTCGGTGGCGACTTCCTGACTCTCTGGTTCGGCGGGGGCTTCAGCCGGAGCTTCGGAATCAGTTTCCGCGGAAGCATCAAGCTCAGAAACGGCTACTTCCGTCTCTTCCACTTGGGATTCCTCGCGCTGCTTTTCACGGGCCTGGCGTTCGGCGCGCTTCTTTTGCAGCCGGACGATGCGTTCCCGCATGTATTCCTCGTGGAGGGCGAGATACTCTTCCTGGAGTTTGGGATCGCGGGAGAAGAAGAAGGCCTTGACGCTGAGGATCAGACGGCGGTTCTCCATATCCAGTTCGATCACTTTCAGGGGCAGTTCTTCACCGAGGTGGAAGGCTTCTTCGGAGTGTTCCAGTTTGGGAATGGCAAGGTGGGAAATGGGGATGAACCCTTCCACTACATCCTCGCCGACTTGGATATCCACCAGAACGCCTTTGGGGATCAGTTTGCTGATCTTGCCTTTCACTTCAGTGTTGATGGGCAGGGATTCGTTCAGATGCTCCCAAGGATCGGGATGCAACTGTTTGACGCCCAGGGCGATGCGGTGCAGAGCGCGGTCGATGGAGAGGATAACTGCTTCCACTTCCTGTCCCTTGTGATAGACCTCACGGGGATGGTAGATGCGTTTGGTCCAGCTGATATCGGAAATGTGAATCAGGCCGTCGATGCCGTCGGCAACTTCAACGAAGGCGCCGAAAGCGGTGAGGCTTTTCACGGGCCGGGTGATTACGCTACCAATGGGATAGTGATCTTCGATCGAAAGCCAGGGGTTGGCCTCCATCTGTTTCATTCCCAAGGAGATGCGGCGGTTTTCTTTGTCCAGTTCCAGCACGATGGCGTTCACGGTGTCGCCGACTTTCAAGATCTTGCGGGCGTCGGTGATCTTTTTGGTCCAGCTCATTTCGGAGATGTGGACCAGACCTTCAACTCCGGGCTCGATTTCGACAAAAGCGCCGAATGATTTGACGCTGACTACCTTGCCGTTGATTTGCACGCCTTCGGGATATTTGATGGCCACATTTTCCCAGGGATGGGGGACAAGCTGTTTGAGGCCGAGTGAGATTTTGTTGGTTTCAGGATCGAATTTGATCACTTTTACCTTCACCTTGACGCCGATACTTAGCATGTCGGTGGGGTGGTTGATTTTGCCCCAGCTCATATCGGTGAGGTGCAGGAGTCCGTCGATGCCGCCCAAATCAATGAAAGCGCCATATTGAGTTATATTTTTCACCTCTCCGTCAAGCTCTGTATCCACTTCGATACGTGAGAGCAGTTCCTCGCGTTTAACGAGGGCCTCTGCTTCCAGTACCATCTTGCGGGAAAGGATTATATTGCGGTGTTCTTCTTCGATGTTCATTACCTTGAATTGAAGTTCTTTGCCAATGAACTGGTCGAGATTTGGTATGGGTTTTAAGGCCATGTGCGAGCCGGGTAGGAAGGCTTCGATGCCCATCACGTTGACGATCATACCGCCTTTTACGCGGCGGCGGATGGTGCCTGTGAGGACGGTTCCGTCCTGGGCAGCCTGCTTGATCAACTCGATGTTTTTGATGAAATCGGCTTTCCGCTTGGAGAGGGAAAGCCGGCCTTCGCCGTTGTCGAGGTCGTTGATAAAGACCATGATGCGGGAGTGCAGTTCTGGGATGCCGGTGTATTCGAACTCAGTGAGCAGGATAGCTCCGTCGCTCTTGAAACCGATATCCACAACCACTTCCTTGTCGTTGACGCTCACCACCGTGCCTTCTTTGATTTCGCCGCGGCGGAATTTGGAATCATGTCCATCGAGGAGGTTCATCATTTCATCATCCGGATGCGCTTCCGCGGGAGTTTTAACCTGGGGTTCAGGCTGTTCCACGGCGATAGGCTCCATGGGAACTTCTGGCTCTTCTGTGGGGATTTCGGCCTGGGGTTCAGGCTGTTCTGCGGCGATAGGTTCCGCGGGAATATCTTGTGCTTCCGCAGGAGTCTCTGCCTGTGTTTCAGGTTGCTCTGCGGCGATAGGTTCCGCGGGAATCTCAGGTTCTTGAGCTTCCACGGGGGTTTCAACCTGGGGTTCAGGTTGTACATTTTCTTCAGCGGTTAGTTCCGCCGGGGTTTCGGGCTCCACCGGAATTTCCGGGGCTGCCTCAGTTACTTCAGGTTCTGACATTACCTCGGCAATAGGGTCCGCTGCGGGTGCCGTTACTTCTTCGGTTGCTTTTGACGTCGCGCCTTCCTCTTCCTTCAGAATATCTTCCGGAACAGGCTGGTCTTGGTTCTGATCATGAGTTAACATGATTCCTCCTTATACGTGGGAATTTCCCCGAAACGGGTGACCGCGACGGGGAGTCCCTTTAATTCATGGATTTGGATAAAAACTTCCCAAATGGCCTCTTCCGGGGTGGAAGCACCGGCAGCCAGGCCAATGGTTTCAGCGTCCGCCAGAGCGGGTAAAGTCAGTTCTGACGCATCTTCCAGATGCATGCTGCGAGTTTCTTGTGAACAGAGGTCATACAGCATTTTGGTGTTGGAGCTGTGCCGGCCGCCGATCACGATCATCAGATCGGAAACTTTGGCGAGGGCGATAGCTGCCTCCTGACGCATGGAGGTGGCGGAGCAGATGGTGTTGAAAACAATAAGTTCATGACATTTTGGTAAAACGCGCTGGACCAGGCTTTGCAGGTTGGCCAGCTTCTGGGTGGTCTGGCTGACAATGCAGACAGATTTCCACATTTCATCGCCAGGTTCCTCGCCGGGCCGGAGCACCCGCGTGAGGGAATTGCCGAAAGAGAGCATTCCCTTCACCTCTGGATGTTCGGGGTCACCGAGGATCAGTACTGGGATATCCTGTTGGGAAGCGACCAGTTGTTGCGCCCGTTTCACGTAGGGGCAGGTGGCGTCGATAATCTCGTTGTTGCCGGATTTCAATGTTTCGATGTCCTGTTTGGAAACACCGTGGGAACGCAGCACTACTTTTTTGCCGGTGACATCTGCTGCTGATTCGGCAATGCCAATCCCTTCCGCGGCAAGTTCACTCACGATACGGGTATTGTGGATCAGTTCGCCCAGGGTGCTCACTTCGCCACCAGCCGCTTTGGCTTCACGGGCCATGCGAATGGCGCGGCGAACTCCAAAACAAAATCCTGCCTGATCTGCCAGCCACACTTTCATATTTGCTCCAGCCGGGCAAGGACCAGACCGTGAAGTGTCTCCACCTGCTCTTCCACGCTCATTTCGCCGGTATCGACCACGGTGGCGTCATCTGCTATGGCGAGCGGAGCCAGAGACCGGCCGGCGTCGTTGCGGTCACGCTCTTCCAGCTCTTGCAAGACTTCGATGAAATCCTTATCGATGCCTTGGTTTTGCAGTTCCAGCCAGCGGCGGCGGGCCCGGATTTCAGGTGCGGCGGTGAGGAAGAATTTGAGATCTGCGTCTGGAAAAACGAAAGTGCCGATATCCCGTCCGTCCAGTATCACTCCACCCTCGGCACCCATTTTGCGCTGCAGCTCGACCATGCGGTAACGCACGGCGGGCAGGGCGGAAATATCTGAGGAAAGCTTGGAAATGTCGTTGGCGCGGATATCCTCTGAAACATCTTTTCCTGCCAATAAGATCAGGTTTTCCTCGCCGGCGGTCTCGACGCGGATGTCCATATCCCTGAGCATTGCCGCGATCGCTTTTTCATCTCCGAGACTGACGCCGCTGAGCTTGGCCTGCAGCGCACATGCACGATACATCGCACCTGTATCCAGATACACGTAGCCCAATCTGCGCGCCAGGCGCCGGGCAGTGGTGCTTTTTCCGGAGGCCGCAGGGCCGTCAATGGCGATGATAAGTCTCTGTTCCATACGATAATTTCCTAACTACCACTTTTTTGTGCCCTGATATTGCGTCAATTCTTTTTTTCAGGGGAGCTTCGATTATTGCCAAGAGACTGCTCAAATCCGTTAACCATAGTAGGCTACCTCTGGTATATTCTTGGTTAAATACAGGTCGAAATCTTGGCAGACATGGTGCAGCCTGAGTCCCATCGGGACGGCATTTTAGCTAGAAACACGTTCCTCAGACTTCTGAGTCCCGTGGGGACGACATTTTAGATATAACAGGCTATCGCCTTTTTGCTGAATTCCAATACAACCTTTTGCCTTGGCTGAAATGATTCATGTCTAGTAAATATACCGTCCCGCTGGGACTCAGGCTGCATCTGGGTGTTGTTTACTATCTGAAATGTCGTCCCGATGGGACTTTAGCGGAAATTATCCGGTCAATTCTTGATAAGAGCTAAAATTGAGAAGCTTCGCCCACTTTTTTTCACCTTTAAGAGCCTAAGATATTGGAAATTAATCCCTTCTTATTGAACAATCCCCATAGTTTACGGGATGGACCGGCGATTTCCCTTACCTCAATGAAAGCAGCCAGGCAATCATCCGAATTCCACCCAAATTTTCACAATAATACCTCCCCCCATTCTCGTTCAAATCCTTTAAATCCCTTCCATCCTGTTCATCCCTAATCTATTTGTTTTCAAATCTGTGCTATCAGTGTAATCTGTGTCCCCCCTTTTTTCAATTCGTGTAAATTAGTGTAATTCGTGGAATCTCTTTTTAAGCCAGGGGTCGAGATAAAGCTCCATTTACAGGGCAAAAAACCAAAACCAAAAATAACCAGGGCCGTTGTGGAAAGTCTGGAAAAGTTATTTTAGACTTTTCCCCCGCCATAATCTTATGCCTCGCAATCGCTTGAAACTTTCCGGATTTCCGGATTTCCAAAAACTTTCCAGATGGAAACGTAAAGGGGTGGACCCTCGGCAACGAAGGTACTACTTAATTCAGGAGGTACAGAAATGTATTGTCCCAACTCACACCCAACCAGCGTTTCGGGTAATTCCAAGCCCAAACGTCCCACAACCCACCTCGAGGACTTCGAGAAGGCCGCTAAAACCGTCCATAAGCGCGCTCAAATGATCGGCTCCACACTGGACTGGCGACGCTTCGCAAAGGCTCTTTACGGGTGCTTTAGAGGCCCCAGAAGACGTCTCTGGATCCTCTTTCCCGCCAACCCCCATTACCAGGATAACCAGCGCGAAATCAGCCAAAATAACAAAAAAGGAGGATATTAATTATGCGTAAAGAACTGCTCGAACTCTTCG
>CAXYWN010000034.1:0-12929 GCA_964292625.1 uncultured bacterium | reverse complement strand
CAGGATGAAGCGGATTGACAGGATTAAAAGAGAATTGAGAACGGAGAGGGTGATGCCGCATTTTACACCCTTCCGCCCTTGCTATCTTTTCTGTCGCCCACAAGGGGCTTTTCTGGTGCTTGTGATATGATTACGAGGGGCTTACGCACCCTCGCTATCAGTCTGTCGCCCTCCGGGCTGAGCACCTCGAGCTTGTTTGGTAAACCAATTGATAGTGTGTCATTCGGGGATGCCGCTCCCGGTTCGGCATTTACTCACCCAGACTCCACCATTGTCATTCCGGGTTGCCGCTTTTTCGCGGCAGGCCCGGAACCCAGCCCGTTGTCAATTGCCTATCAGGACATATCTGACAGCTTTGGTGTTTTGTGTACGAAAGTCCGGGAAGCGCTGATACTTGGTAAGGCAGATGCCGATCGGCCCAGCAAAAACGGCGCTTCGGCAAGCGCCGGTACCGATGTGGCTTGAACCTTTTTTTGTTTTATGGGCTGGATTCCGAGCGTGGCCCTAAAAGGGCCGACTCGGAATGACAATGGCGGAATTTGGATAGGTAAACGCTTAACCGGGAGCGCGTTCCGTCATTCCAGCGCAGGCTGGAATCCAGTTCTTTATCAGCCCCAAACTCCAAAGCCCGTGAAACAACCTCACCTTTCCGCCACCCCATAACCTTACCCTTTTTCAAATCTTGAGGCCTCCGCGTTTGTAGAGGACGAGGGTGACCTGTGGATAAGACGTAAAAGTCTTTAGTTATATTGAGTTAAGAACTTGTGTTGCATTAAATAGACATTGTTGTGTTTGTGTTGCACAAAACCCCGATTCGTACCACACAACGATGATAGACTTGAATAGATGAGTCCCAAAACTATAACATGGAAAGCTATATTATACTTTAGAGGCGCGAAAATATAATATGGAAACCTATATGTTGTTTTCAGGGCTCCAAAACGACATAAGGGATTCCTTAAGTTATTCTACTCTCTAAATGTATCAATGTATCTTTTAAACAAAAACTCCCTGTTTCTTGAATATCCAGTCGTTTCTTCCAAGATATTCATATCTACCAGGCTGCGAATTAAATCATTTGCCGGACCGTATTTGATGCATAGCAGCTTTTCCGCCTGTTTGACGGTGATTACGGGAGCTTTATAGAGGTGCATCATCAGTTTTCTGGCGTTTTCTGCTCTTCTGCCGAGTTTCACCAGATCGTTTTCAATGCTCCGGTGAAGAGTTAGGATGTTTTCGAAAGTTACTTTGCCTTTTTCGGCAGTATCAACTACGGCTTGTAAGAAAAAACGAACCCATTGGCCAATATCATTGGACTCTCTCACCCTGGTTAATGCGTCATAGTATTGTCCACGGTTTTTCTCAAAGAAATCTGAAAGATACAGGGTCGGCTTCAGCAAAAGACCGTTACTAACCAGATATAGGGTTATAAAAAGCCTTCCTATGCGTCCATTACCATCCAGGAAAGGGTGTATAGTCTCAAACTGATAATGGGCTATGGCGCATCTTATCAAATGTGGAACATGAACACTCTTATTGTGGAGAAATATCTCAAAATCATCAAGTAAGTCCTGCATGTCATCGATGTGTGGAGGAATGTAAGCTGCATCAGTTAAGGAGGAACCGCCTATCCAGTTCTGGCTTTTTCTAAATTCACCGGGTGTTTTGCGCTCTCCCCGAACATTACTCATTAGTATCCTATGTGTGTCTTTAATAAGCCTTAATGATAATGGCAGTTCATGTAAATGAAGGATGGCCTCATTCATTGCCCCAACGTAATTTTGAACTTCCTGCCAATCATCCCGCTTTTCTGGATTTATGGAGTTCACTTCCATTACCACATCATCTATCTCCGTTTTCGTTCCTTCAATCCGGCTGGAAGTATTTGCCTCTTTCAGGATGTGCATACGGATGAATAAATCCACATTAGGTACAATCCTGGAAAAGGCATTTAGCTCTCCCAAAGATTGAGTGGCCTTCTCCAACAGCACATTTATCCGAGGGTCATCCCAAGTCCATTCCTGATTTATCTTACTGGGCAAAAAGCTCTTGTACTGATACTGAGTTTTGTAAGACCCTGAACTAAACTTTTCAAATTTCATAATTGTTCCTATATTAACTCGATTACCAACTGCTTTAGTTGAGCCCCAAATGGTGATTTATCATTTACCTCATTGATTATCAGATAGGTTATGAACATTTTTCCGTTCTCGTTTTCTCATTCTATGTAAAGTCAAACGACTAATTACATTAATTCTTATCATTAGCTTTTCTGTCAAGTCCCTTTTTCAAATCTTGAGGACTCCCCGTTTGTAGAGGACGAGGATGGAGGCGGTCCAGAATAGATAGAGGGAGATCCAACTGTAATAGGCGAGGTTCAGGACCTGCTGGAGCGGAACTACAAGTGTCTCGCGATGAATCAGATAGAGTACCACAGCGTAGATGAAAACGACGCTCAGGACGCCGTGGATGGCGATCATTCCCGCCTGGAAGCGGATGGTTTTGTCCAGCTCGTTGAGGGCTTTGAAGCGGAAGTTCAGAAAGATGCGAATCGCCCACAGAGACACGTTGAAGAGGGCCAGCAGCACGAGGGTGAGTTCGAGGTTGAAAGCTCCCAGATTGGGGATTAGAAAGGCTTTCAGGATGATGAAGGCGATACTGCTGAGCAGGGTGAACAGGGCTTCCTTTACTTGGATGCGCATGGCGTTTCCTCTATGAATAATAATCGCTGTCGACGCCGGGTGTCTGGCGGACGGGACACAGGGCGAACTATGGCTATGGTCAAATCTTTGGGGCTTGCCTGAACTCCACTGAGGCTCGCAAGCGCCAGCCAGACTATCTCCGGGAGATAATCAGTCCCAGGTCTCTGCTTCGCGCAGTCCGTATTGGATATCCACCTGGCGGATGATGGCATCCAGGATGAGTTCGCCGGTGTCGTAAACGTCGAAAGGCTTGAAGCCCAGGTATTTGTCCCATTGTCCCGCCACATAGTCGTGCGAGACAACGCGATAAACCTTGTCAGAGACGAGTTTTTCCCCGTTTACGATGTAGCTGCTTTCCCAGGGCAGACCCTCGTCGGTGGGGTAGCGGTCGCCTTTGATGACATCCGCGGAATAGACCAGTCCGGCTACTTCGCAGATATCGTGGGGTTGTTCGATCGCGTGGCGGGCGTTGAACTCATCCAGGATCAGCAGATCGCGGCCATAGCAGGAAAAGACGGTGACGGTGTTGCTGAAGGGCGCCAGTTCGTGCAGATCTCGCAGAGTCACGGAGCCGGCGGGGATACGTTTGCGCAGGCCGCCGTTGTTGATGATGGCGAGGTCGGGCTTGTAAAGTTCTTGATATTCGGCTTTTAGCGCGGCTGCCACCCAGCGGGAAAGGGCGGTGGATTTGAATTTGTCCGGGACCCAGGCTTCGGGAAGGTAGCCCGCGACCCTCTGCAACTGAACCTCCACCAGGGCGACTTTGCTGACAATGAATTCCGCCAGAGGAGTCCGGAAAGTCTTGGTGCGGGTTTCGAGGGGAATCAGTTGGTTGGTGAGCGATGTGATGCGATCGTCCTCCACTTCCAGTTCCGCCACGCCCAGCCAGTTCAGATGCGAGCCGCTGTAAAGCAGATATTTGCCGTTGATGAAAAAAGGCTGCTCGGCCCAAATGTGGTCGTGTCCGCCAATGATGATATCCACCCTGCTGTCAAGGCTTTCGGCCAACAAACTGTCCGCCTCGAAACCCTGGTGGGTGAGTACCACGATCAGGTCTGTCCGCAGATCGACCTCGTCCAGATACATATTGATGGCGTCGGCAGGAGGCAGGATGCGCACGCTGCTTACGTTTTGCGCCTTCACCTTCTCTGGGAGAAGCTCCAGCGTGATGCCGAAGACGCCGATTTTGAGGCCATCCTTCTCGATGATCGTATAGGGATTTCCGCCAATGGGTTGGCGTGTACTTTTGTCCAGCAGGTTGGTGCAGACGAAGGGGTAATTCGCCAGCGCTGCGAGGTCGCGGGGATTGGTGTAGGAAAAGTCGAATTCGTGGTTGCCAAAGACGCTGGCATCCAGGCGCAGCCGGTTGAAGACCTCGATCACGGCGCCGCCATAGACGTTGTTATCCACCAAGGAGGCGAAAATGGTGCCGGTCTGTTGGTCGCCGCTGTCCAGATAGACGGAGCGGGGACTGGCAGAGCGGGCCGCGTTGAGGATTTCCTCCAAAACCAGATAGCCGCCGTGGTTCAGGCCGCTGGCCTCGTCAAACTTGGGTTCATAGACGCCGTGGGTGTCACCCGTGTAGAAAATACTCAGCGGCAGAGCGAAAAGGCTCGTGATTGCCGCGAGAACAAGCAGGCAGAGTAATCTTTGCTTCATCTTGGCTTCCTTGTCTAAAAGTTTTCGGGCTGGCCGGCTCGTTTTAGGTGAGAGACTGAGTTCAGTTCAGCCAACCGGGGTTGACGTTGGGCGGGATTTGGGGATCTGGGTCGAAGATATCGAATTTATTGGTGTCAAGGTTATAATAGATCTCGATTCCGGCTTTGCCGAAGGCGCGGTTGCTGATGGCGATCACCTTGCCGACTTCGCAGACGAAGGAAAACTCGCCGGTATCCACCTCTTTGGGATCCATAAACAGATCCAGGCTCAGCGGCCAATCGCCGAAGGGATCGTTGTCCCGGTAGGTTCTGGCGCCCTTGGCAACGGTGTCGAAACGGGGGCGGAGTTTGCGGATGGTCTGCTGGGTTTCCTGGCGTTGTTTGTCGGCCTTGATCGCGGCCAGTTCTTCATCGCTGGGGGCCACCACAATCGGTCCCTCCTCTTCTATCACCTCTTCGGCGAACCTCTCTTTGGTAAGGCCTCTGAAGAGGTCGGGATTGATTTCCAGCGCCCATTTCAGAGCGTAACCAATCGTAAAGATGAGGATGCTGACGATGAGGATGATGAGGAAAGCGCGGAGGCCGGAAGGCATCTTTTTGGGCTTTGGCGGCAAAACAGGCTCCAGAGTGATGGGGACGACGGGAACGGGCTTTTCGACGGCGGGCGCAGGGATGATGATGGAGCCCATGGAGTCGGTATCGAGGGCGTCGATGGCCTCGGTGGCAGCGGGGCGTAAAAGCGGTTCCTTGGCGGTCATGGAGTGCATCAGGTCCACGATGAGGTCCGACATGTAGGGATAATATTCGCGCGGATTGGGCAGGGCGCTCTCCACGATCTCCTTTTCGATGAGGAAATCGCTCTCGGTTTGAGCGTTGAAGGGCAGTTGCCCGGTGAGCATTTCAAAGAGGACCACGCCGGAGGAATAGATGTCCGAACGGCCGTCCACCTCGCGGGGCGTACGCACCTGTTCGGGGCTCATGTAATAGATGGTGCCTACCCGGGAGCCGGTGAGGGTGGAATGGGGATCGGCCAGAATCCGGGCGACTCCGAAATCCAGGATCTTCACCTCATCGCGGTCGCCAATCATGATGTTCGAGGGCTTGATGTCGCGGTGGACCACGCCCTTGTCGTTGGCGTAATTCAGGGCGGCGAGAATCTGGCGGAGAATGCGGCGGCTGCGCTGTTCGGGCACAGGTCCGATGGTGGCGATAAGGTCTCGCAGGGTCTGGCCTTCGGCATATTCCATCGCCATAAAATAGTTATCCTGCTCGCTGAAGAAACTGAGCTGGCCCACGATGTTGGGGTGCTGGAGATTTGCCTGGATGCGGGCTTCGTTGATGAAACGCTGGCGAAAATGTTCATGATGGGTGATGGCGGGATCGAGCATTTTGATCGCGACCTTGCGTCCCAACAGCTCTTCTTCGGCGGCGTAAACCTTTCCCATACCGCCTTCTCCGATGTAGTCCAGCACGCGGTAATTACGGATGAGATCGCCTGGTTTGAGAATCATTTGAGGGTGCGACCGCCTTTGCCTTTGCTTTCGGTTTTGACCGAGGACAGCTCTTCCTTGATGGATTTCAGGGAATCATAGACGCCTTCGAGGTCGCCCAGGGCCGCTTCGTAAACCCGGAGAGACTCGGCCATGGAGTTGTCGATCAGCGGAAGGGAATCCAGAGGCGCTTTGGAATTCGGGGCATCCGGCGCGCGGAAAAGCTCGTTTACCAGGCTTTTAACCTGCGGGCCTTTGCTCGCCAACACCAGCTGGGCCTCAGCCGCCATCAGCTCCACCTTTCTTTGGGCCAGCAAGGCTTCCGCCTCCCTGATCCGGTCCAGGTGTTCCGGCCTGCTTTGCAGATATGACCGGCGGGCGTCGAATTCCTTGTCTGTGATGAAAAAACTGGCGGTTCGCAGGATTTTACCGCCCTCGCCGGTGGCGCTGGTGGATTGCATAGTCTGGGGTTCGCCCACATTGAAGCTCAAAAGGCAATAGGCCAAAGGCAGCGAGTTTTCGATGTTCAGCTCCGCCGGCGCTTTAGCGAGCAGATTTTCCATTGTTTCCAGCAGGGAACGGCGGGCGGACATTTCCGATTCCTCGCCGGGCCGGTTGGTGTAGGTATATTCAGTTTTGACGCTGTGAGTGGCGGTGGGGCCTCCGAGGAGGCTATCCCCAAAGAGGAAATAGGCTCCGGCGAGAAGACCTGCCACGCCAAGCGTGATGAGGGTTATGAGCAGAGCCGGAGAGCGTTTGCGAGGAGGCGGCTCAGGATTGTAGAAAACCGGCGCGGGCTGGGAGGCGGGATAGATGCCGGTGGAAATACCTCGGCGGGAAAAGGCCGCCAAAATGGCGTTCCAATCCAGATTCGCGATTCCGCCCAGGGAAATGCCATCCCCCGGCTGGACCAGAGCGGTGTTCACCTTCTGGCCGTTGACCATGATGCCGTTCATCGAGTTCTGATCTGTGATCCGGTATTGGGCTCCCTCGCGGGTCATCACGGCGTGCAGCCTGGAGATTCTTTCGTGGTTCACAACGATGTCGCAATCGTCATCCCGGCCGATTCTGATCTGCGCTGAAGGGGCGACGGGCTTGCCGCAAACGACGCAAAACTTGCTGTCTGCCTCGATTTCCGCTGAGCAATTGGTGCATTTCATCCTAAGTAATTCTCCGTATAATCTGACATCTACAGGGCGGCCTTGGTGAGGCTGATGCTGTAGGGGCCAACCTTGATGCTATTGCGCAGGCGGGCAAAGCGATTGGCCTGGCCGAAGAGCCGGTCGGCGTTGTCCTTGTCGAAGCGCTTGTAAAGCTCCCGAGCCTCGGCCCAGGTTTTGTCGTCGATCGGAGTGGTCCCGGCAGCCTTGAATTTGGCTTCCCAACCGTCTTTGGCGAGGTCAAACTGGCCGGAGGAACGCAGCACGGCGATGGCGATGAGGGCGTTGATATCCTCCACTTTGAGGTTGTGACCCGCCGCGGTGCCCAATGCGGCATAATTCATATAGATAGTCTGTCCCGGCACGATGTAGATCACCTGGTCGGAATCGGACTTGCCGATAAATTTGAGGTTTTTGGCCTGGGTGGTTTTGTCGCTCATGGCGTTGAAAGCTTTCATATAGTTTTCGCCAGCGGCATAAGTGCCCAGTTTGCCGGCGATGGTGGAATCGGCGACCACGAGGCTCGGATCGATCGCCTTTTCGGGTTTGCCGGAGTCTTTGCCTTTCTTCCTGGCTGCTTTGAGGCGGGCTTTTTCCTCCGCTTTCAAGCGTTTCTGCTCTGCCTTGGCCAGTTTTTTGGCCTCTTTTTCGTTGCGTTCCAGGGAATCCCGGACGAGCGTTATGGTTGGATCAGGCGGGTTTTGCAGCGATCTGGTGTAGAGGAACACCGCGCCCAAAAAGATCAGCAGAGTGGCGATCAGGGCCAGCGGGGGGAGAAACTTTTTCCTGGGCTTGGCGGGAAGTTCTTCGTTGAGCGTGAAAGGCGAGCATTGCTGCACCTGGACGATCTGGATGGTGATATTGTCGCTCCCGCCGCGGTCGTTGGCCATCTCCACCAAATTCTGACAAGCGATCTGAGGTTCCTCATCCATCTGCTGATGCAGTTCTTCGTCGCTCACATATTCCGTGAGGCCGTCTGAACAGAGGAGGAAAACGTCGTCCTGCTGGAGGATGTGGGGCCCTGAAATATCCGGACTGTGGCTGGTGTGGCCGATGGCTTTGGTGATGAAATTGCGACGGGGATGGGTGGATGCCTGTTCCTGGGTGATGATGCCGCTCTCCACCATCATCTGGACCTCAGAGTGGTCTTTGGTGAGCTGGAGCAGCGAACCGCCGCGGCTGAGGTAGATGCGGCTGTCTCCGCAGTGGGCGATGTAATAGCTGGGGCCGTGGATCAAGAGCAGCGCCAGCGTGGTCCCCATACCCGCGAGTTCGGGGTTCTGTTCCACCTGCTCGACAATCTTTTGCTGGGCAAAATCTATGCTTTGGGCGATTAAGGCCAGCTCTTCGCCGAGGATGTAGTTGGTCTCAAAAGACTTGTGGATGCTCTCCACAGCCAGGCGGGAGGCAACTTCGCCGCCCTCATGGCCGCCCATGCCGTCACAGACGATAAAGAGATCGCCAAATTCGCCCTGAAAATGGCCAAAATAATCTTCGTTCTTGGTTCGAGCCGGATTTTTTCCGATATCCGAGATATTGGCGGCCCGGAGGCGGACAGTGTTCTTCTGCATAAGTCACTCCCTGCTTAATTGATTCCTCTGCTGAGGGTTAGCTGCCGTAAATGAATCCGCTTTCAGCGCGTCAGAGTTTGCCTCTGCCAAGCTTGGCGGCCAAGATCAGAATCCGGGAACGGACTTTTTCCCCTAACGATTCACTTACCCGGATAATCCTGTATGTGTCAAGTTTTTATTTTGATCCGCTTCCGCCCTATGGCAATATCGAGGTCCAGCAATCCTTCAATAAATCCAGATACAGGCGATAATTCTCATCGTCAAAGCAAGAAAAATACACCTCCAGCGAAGGCGAATCAAGCAGCGCCAGCCTGACAGTGCTTAGCGCGATTTCGGCAGCTAATGGCTTGGGGAAACCATAGATACCGGTGGAGATGTTGGGAAAGGCGATGGAAGCAAACTCTTGTTCGACAGCTATTTGGAGGCAGCGGCGATAGCAGGAAGCCAAGAGTTCAGCTTCGTCGTGATCTCCACCCTGCCACACAGGACCCACGGTGTGGATCACATACCTGGCGGGAAGCCCGTGTCCGCCGGTTAGCTTGGCATCGCCTGTGGCACATCCGCCCAGACTTTTACACTCTTTATAAAGTTCCAATCCGGCCTTGCGATGAATGGCTCCATCCACGCCGCCTCCGCCCAAGAGAGAGTTATTGGCGGCATTTACGATGGCATCGCCCGTGAATTTTGTGATGTCTGATTGTTCAACATATATCATATTCTTCACCTATTAATGGAGTCGGTCTCCCACCCCAAACATTGTTTTTCATGTTCCTTGCAGGCCTTCTTTTCGCACCAAGCAATAGAATCTATAGCAATCCAAGTTCCGCTTTCCCGTCAAGCACAACCTTACCCAAATTCGTGTAAATTCGTGTAATTCGTGGACAATCCCACCCAAATCCCGTCATCCAGGGTTTTCCGCCGAAAACCCCTACATCAATTTATCCTGCAGATCCCTTCGATCCTGTCATCCGTGTCTTCGGTGGTTTAAAAAAGCCAGGGGCGACCATCTGGCCGCCCCCAAAGCGTTTGCGTTTATGATTGCCAATTTGATCCTATTTCATCAAAATCATCTTCTTGGTATTGCAATATTTACCAGACTGGACTTTATACAAATAGACTCCGCTGGAAACGTCTCTACCCAGATTATCTTTGCCGTTCCAGGCCACGTCATAAGCCCCCGCTGCTTTGCTTTCATCCACCAACACGCGGATCAACTGACCTTTGGTATTGAAGATTTCTATTTTCACGGGTGCAGCTTCCTTGAGGTCAAAGCTGATGATGGTGCTGAGATTGAAGGGATTGGGATGGTTTCCTTGCACCGTTATCAGCGGCAGGAGGTTGACGGCGGGATCATCATTGGACGTATATCCGCTGGTGATGCGTGTGCCCCAAATGCCTGTCATCGCCTCTTGGTAACTGATGACGCCGGCTCTGTCGTCGTTCCAGGCAAGCAGCGCCTGATTCCCCCAAGCCGCGCCGCGCACGTTCTTTTGTTGATAACGGGCAGAGCAGAGCACTGTCGGCGCTTCGCCTTGAACTTCTCCCTGGGCGGTGATATTGCGGAGGTGGATGTCATTGTTTTGCATACAGACGCCATCGTCATCGGAGAAAACGCAGGCGTAGGAACCGTTGGCAAACCTGAGTAGTTTGGCATCGTGGAAATTACCGTCGCCGGAAGCCAGATCTTTGCCCGCCTCGCTCCAAAGGTGTTCTCCGGTGGGGGACAATTTCTGCACCCGGAGGTGATAGCCACCTGCTTCCAAGGTGCTCATAACACAGGTTATTTCGTTGTCATAAATCGCGTCACACAGGTTGCGAGTTTGGCCTGGAAGTCCTGTCGCAATGCCGCCCTGGCCCCACAATCTCTCTGCGGCGGGGTTCATCCTTTGCGCCACAACTTGGCTGTTATAGCCATTGTAAATCCCGATAAAGGCAATCAGGTCGTCTCCGGCCAAGCCGCAATGGCTAAAAGAGGCAGTATGGGAGTAATCTCCCATGATGATGCTCACTCCAAGTTCATGCCAGCCGGGAGCGGGATCGCCATTTGCATCCACCAACAACGCCTTGCTGCGGAGGTGCTCCAGATAGAAATCTTCGTTATTCCACAGCCAGTATCTTCCCTGCACCCCCAATTGGCTGGGGAAAACTTTTGCGCCGAGCGTGGTGATCACGCGTCCCTCATCTCCCCACATCTTTTGCCCGTTCACGATGCGCTGCCCCTTAAGCTGAATACTGCCGGGATCTCCCGCCCTCCAGTTCAGGTTTATCTCACCGTTGTAACAGCCCATGGCCATACTGGTGCCAAAGCCGGATAAGATTTCGATGCCCTCTCCCGGATACAGGGTATCGCCGTTGCCGTCTATCTGCTGCAGGTAAAAACAATAATCCGTGCCATCAGAGACTTGACTGAGAATAGCCACGCTGTTTGCATCCACTTGCTGTGCCGCGATCAGCCAGCATGATGATGTCCCTGAGAGATAAAGCGCTCTGCCGTTGGTTTCCAGCAGAGTTTCCATATTTGCGTCGTAGAGCTGATAATAGATTTGCTTTTGAGCGCCGCGCTGATCCATCCAGACGCTTAGAAACTTCCCGTTGAGGGCGAATACATTATTCAGAAAGGCTGGCCCGTGGAGCCACTGCAAAATCACCTCTTCGTCATGTTCCAAAAAACTCGCTCCCCCGCTGTTGATCACCTGACGCCGGAGACTGGCGTTGCCATCAAGCACGGGATTCCAGATAAACATTCCCCGGTCGGGATAGCTGATCACGCAAGGTTTGCCATTGCCCTGCGAAATTGACTTTCCTGAGAATGACCAAGCTGGCACTCCACTCGCGCTTAAGACCTGAGCCCTCACTTCCATCTCCTCTTCACCGCTGCCTTTGGTATCCCATGCGATCCAAACAAGGTCGTTGGAGCCCACCTTCAGGCAGAGATTGCTTCCGTCAAAACTGCTGGCGCCAAATTCCACTCCCGAGTCTGCCCATTGGGCCACTAAACTTTCCGAAAACCGCTGCGCACTCCAGTGCGCTTCTGTGTCTGCGTCACTTTTCCAGGCGAAGGCAAGCCCGCCATCGAGATAAACATCGATCGCGTAAGTTTCCACGGGCTCAGCGCTGGAGAGCGGATAGGTCACTATCTGCGGCGTCAACAAGTTGCCCAGATTGTCTATTCTGGCCAGGCCTAAATATGAACTGACGTCGTTTATAACCGCATGGAGGATGTATTGTCCCGGATTTGCCCGCATAATCTGATAGCGGTCTCCGGGAAAGGACAGCCCTTGCATCAGAGGATTGGGGCCGATCACCGCGCCCGTGTCGTCAATCCGCAGCAATCGGTTGATATACACCGAGTTTTGCTTGCTGGTGTAATTGACGATCACTCCTCCCTCACCGTCACTGAGAGCCTGTTCCAGCTTGAGGTTGTCGCTGCTGGTAACGATGGGGATACCGCCGCTGGGCCACAACTGATTGCCCAGCGCGTCCAGATACTGAGCGTGGATCTGAGTGTTGCTATATTGCTGGAAGAGCACATAGGCGCCTCCGCTAGCGTTGGCAACCGGGATGGGGGCCCTGAATGCCGGCGCTATCTCCACTCCGTTTTCCCCCCACAGCCGATGGCCGTTGGAGGTGATTTTCTGGATCCAAAAACCGCTGGTCCCACCTATCTCATATTCCCGATAGATGATGATGAAGCTGTGGTCCGAAGTCTGTATCACGGAAATGATATCCTGATCGCCGGGTTTAATCACAACCGCCACCGGCTCCGGCCACAAAGTTTGTCCCGATGGGTGAAACTTCTGGGCATAAACGTCCATATCCCCGGCGCTGGCATCCGCCCAAAACACCAGTTCGCAATTATCTGCGGTGTGGGCATAAATGCCGTCCCAGCGGATATCAGTGGCCTCGCGCAAAGGAAATACCTCCGCGCCCAAGATTGCCACACTCAAAATCATAAGCAGAGTCACAAGTGTCGTGCCGCGCATAATAAACTCCTCAAAGATATTTTTGGTAAATGTAATATATATGCAGTTTATGTTCCATACCTTATTTTATTAAAAGATTTCACATGCCGAAGCCACATAAATCGGCTTGCCGCAAGCAGGATTGCTCAATTCTCTTTCAAATCCCCTCAATCCTGTTATCCGTGTTCCATTCTTTTCCAAATCCCATCAATCCTGTTCATCCTGTTCATCCCCAATCTATTCTTTTTATCTGTGCTATCTGTGTAATCTGTGTGCCCTTTTTTCCCAATTCGTGTAATTCGTGGACAATCAAACCCAAATCAACGCCTGATGAAGATATTACTTGACCGATTTCAGCCGGTAATGATATGTTGTATTCAAGAAAC
>CAXYWN010000033.1:0-12933 GCA_964292625.1 uncultured bacterium | reverse complement strand
GGAAAGCCGGCATTTCATGGAGTTGCTGCGTCCGCCGGAAGCGCTGGCGGCCTTTGAAGAGGACTTTAACGCCAATATAATGAATTTTGGGCTCACACTGCTGGGTTTTGGAGTGCTGATCGTTTTCTCCGCTCTCGCCATAACCGCTGTGGTAATCAGCCAATTGAAACTTTTGAATCCCAAAGCCAAAGCCGCTGGCGGAACCATTTCCATCACCAAGTCCGGCAAGGTAAAGAGCAATCCTGATGACCTCAACGCGGATGTGATCGCCGCGGCCATCACCGCTTTTCATCTGCACCGGCAGGAGATCGAGGACAGGCGCCGGCTGCTCTTAACTTTCCGCCGCACCCGCTCCGACCAGTGGCGGAGCAGCGTGATGCTGAATATGCCCAACCGGGACATACTGCGTAAAAGGAGCTGAAACAATGAAAACCTATAAACTTATCATCGGCGGGCAGCGCTACGAAGCCCGGGTCTTGGAATATTCCACCAGCCATGCCAAGATCAATATCAACGGCACGGATTATATGATCCAGATCGAAGACGACGCCGTGACCCAAGTTCCCGTGCTTCCACAGCAGGAACAGGCGGTTCCCTTGGCGCCTTCTTTTTCCAGTAATTTCGAGTCCGGCACGGGAGAGATCCGGGCGCCGCTGCCCGGAGTGATTGCCTCCCTGAAAGTGAAGGAAGGCGAGCAGGTGAAAAAAGGCCAGACCATCCTGATACTGGAAGCGATGAAGATGGAATCCGAAATCGCCGCGCCGGTGGATTGCCTGGTGGAAAGCATCCACGTGAAAGAACGCGCTCCCGTGCAGGAAGGCGACCTGCTGATGACTCTCACCGGCATCGAAATCCGGGAAAAACCCGCTCCCAAGCCTGTCCGGCAGTCTGCTCCGCCAGCTCCGGCCCGGCCCTCAGCCGTGGATAGAATTATCCGCGCGCCTATGCCCGGCAGCATCATTGAGGTGAAGGTGCGTCCTGGTGAAATCGTGAACACAGACCAGGCTCTGCTGATTTTGGAAGCGATGAAGATGGAATCCGAAATTCACAGCCAACTGAGCGGAAAAGTCCTGAAAGTGCATGTCCAAAAGGGCGATATAGTTCAGGAAGGCGATCCGCTGGTGGAGTTGGAGGCCTAAACATGCAGGAATTTCTTCAAATCCTTAACACCACTGGATTCGTGAGTTTCACTTGGGGCAACACCGTGATGATCATGGCCGGGATCCTCTTTATCTACCTGGCCATCGTGAAAGAATTCGAGCCGCTACTGCTGGTTCCCATCGGCTTTGGCATCATCGTTGGAAACATCCCGGGCATGCTGCAACAGGGCTTGGGCGTGGTGAGCGAAGGCAGCGTGCTCAGCTTTCTCTATTTCGGCGTGAGCAAGGGTATCTATCCGGCCCTGATCTTCCTTGGAATCGGTGCCATGACAGACTTTTCCACCCTGATCGCCAATCCCAAGTTATTTCTGCTGGGTGCCGCGGCTCAGGTGGGCATCTTCGGCACTTTTCTGGGAGCTTTGTTGCTGGGCTTCAACGTTTTGGAAGCGGCCTCCATCGGCATCATCGGAGGTGCCGACGGCCCCACCTCCATCTTTCTATCCTCCAAACTGGCGCCCCACCTGATCGGACCGATCGCCCTGGCCGCCTATTCCTATATGGCCTTGGTGCCAGTGATCCAGCCGCCGATCATGAAACTGCTCACCACCCCCAAGGAGCGCCTCATCCGGATGAATCCGCCCCGTCAGGTCTCCAAAAAAGAAAAGATATTCTTCCCCATAATCACCTTTTTGGTCACTGCCATCATCGCCCCCGGCGGCGTGGTGCTGCTGGCCATGCTCTTTCTGGGCAATCTGCTCAAGGAGTGCGGCGTAACTGAACGCCTGGCTATCACGGCACGGACCTCGCTGATCGACATCGTGACCGTGCTGGTGGGATTTACCGTGGGCGCCAAAACCACAGCCGACGCCTTTCTCACCCCGCAGGCCCTGGGCATTTTTGCCCTCGGCGCCTTCGCTTTTTCGGTTGCCACTGCCACGGGAGTGCTCTTCGCCAAATTTATGAACCTCTTTGTGAAAGACAAAATCAACCCCCTGATCGGCAACGCCGGAGTTTCCGCCGTTCCAGCCAGCGCCCGTGTTTCCCAGATGATGGGGCAGAAATATGATCCCACCAACTATCTGCTGATGCATGCCATGGCCCCCAATGTGGCTGGAGTAGTGGGTTCCGCTGTCGCGGCGGGCGTGCTGTTGGGGATTTTGGGCAGTTGACGCCACCTTGATAGAATAAATAACTTTACCAAAAGCAGGCACCGGGTTATCTTGTCCCTATAGGTAAGATTTATGAAAAAGCCATACATAGCCGTCATTTTCCTGGCCCTGGCTTCGCTGCTGAGCGCCACCAAATACGCTGGCGAGATCTTTCAGCTCAGCTCAGGCGTGCAGAATCAGGCCATGGGTAATACCGGGCTCACTTTTGGCAACTCTTTGGCGGCCGGATGGTGGAATCCCGCGCTGCTGGCCGAACCTGGCGCCAGCGGAGTGGAGCTGATGCGGGTGGAGCATTTTGAGGGGCTGATGCAGCAGAATCAAGTTTCGGCTGTTTTCGGCAGGAAAACCCGGACCTCCATCCAGGTCTACCATCTGGGCATCAACGAGATCAAACTCACCCAGTTGGAAGACCCCGCCGATACCCTCAGCAATTCCAACCGCCCCGAGGTTTGGAAAACGGTCGGCAACCATGATGTGATCATGTATGCCAGCCTGGCCAGGTCTCTGCGGGAAGGTTTCCATCTGGGAATCACGCCCAAACTGGCCTACCGCAGTCTGGCAGAAAATTCAGGCTTTGGTTTCGGAGCAGATATCGGCTTGCTCTGGGACGCCGGCAAAGGCTTCCGCGCCGCGGCCAATCTGCGCGATTTCTTCTCCACTCAAATCATCTGGGCCAACGGCAGCCACGAGATTGCCATTCCCAATCTGGATATGGAACTCGGCTATGGCTTTGAACCCTTTCACAAAGAGATCCCGGTGCATCTGGCCCTGCGGACTCAGATCTATGCGGAAGACCGCGGCGAGGCTTCCAATCTGGCAGTCGGGCCGCTCAGCGCTGATTTCCACGCCGGAATCCTGGTAGCGCCCATCCCAGCATTGAACGTGATGGCAGGCTGGGACGCGGATTGCTTCACCGCCGGATTGGGTGTGCGTTACAAAGCCCTGGGGATAGATTTTGCCTGGCGTAACGGCTCTGCCGACGCACTGGGCGCTTCACAGAGGCTGTCGCTAAGCTACACATGGTAAAAAAGCTCGCCCTGCTCGGTGCCACGGGCTCCATCGGTTCGTCCACCCTGGCCGTGCTTCGCGAGCAAGCATCTCATTTTTCTCTCAAGCTCGTTTCCGCCCACACGGACCACCAAAAACTCGCTTCCATCTGCCGGGAATTCCAGGTGCCTGTTGCCGTCCTGACCGGGGTCACGGATCCTGCGGAACAGCAAGCCATCCGCCAAAAATACCCCGATCTGAAACTCTGGTTCGGTGAAGAGGAACTGCTCCTTGCCTTGCGGGATGAGGATTACGACATCGCGCTGAACGCGATCAGCGGCTCTGCCGGTCTGCGAGCCAGTTTTGCCATCGCCGCAAAGAAGGCCCGGCTCGCACTGGCCAACAAGGAATCCCTGGTGATGGCCGGCCATCTGTTGATGCCTCTAGTCAAAGCGAACAAGGTGGAGCTGTTGCCCGTGGATAGCGAACACAGCGCCATTTTTCAGGCCATAGGCGCCCATCCTGCCTCTGAAATCAGGAAGATTCACATCACCGCGTCCGGAGGAGCTTTCCGGGACCTGCCCCTCGAAGATTTTGCCCATGTGACACCTCGCGAGGCTCTGCACCATCCCAACTGGTCCATGGGCGCCAAAGTCACCTTGGACAGCGCCACCATGTTCAACAAAGCCCTGGAAGTGATGGAGGCACATTGGCTGTTTGGCGTCTCTTACGAGCAGATCGACGCCGTGCTTCATCCTCAATCCATAATTCATTCCCTGGTGGAATTCACAGACGGTTCCTTCCTGGCCCAGCTCAGCGCGCCGGATATGAAGCTGCCCATCCTCTACGCGCTATCCTGGCCGCACCGGCTGCCTTCGGATCTGGTGAAGACCGATCTGCTGAGCCTTAACCGGCTGGATTTCGCGCCTGTCTGTCCCCAACGTTATCCGCTTTACTATCTGGGGCTCGAGGTCGCCAAAGCCGGAGGAATTTTGCCCACGGTTCAGAACAGCGCCAACGAAGCGGCTCTGCGGCTGTTTCTGGAAGAGCGGATCAGCTTTCCGCAAATATACGATATCTGTGCCTCAGCGGTGGATAATCAACCCAACATTCAAGAACCCAGTCTGGAAGAGATCATCGCCGTCAATCGCGGTGTCTATGCCGGCATCATCAAGTCCATCAATGATTTTTGGAGAATATAATATGAGAAAAAGACTGCTCGTCGTCACCGGCGGCGGAGACTGTCCCGGCCTCAATGCCGTCATCCGGGCGATCGTCAAACGCGCCGCTTTTGAACCCCAATGGGAAATTCTGGGCAGTATCGACGGCTTTAACGGCGTCCTGCTAGACCCGATGAAACTGGTTGAGCTGACGCAGGAGAAAGTGGCCGGCATTCACGTCCAGGGTGGGACCATCATCGGAACCACCAACCGCGGCGGGCCCTTCAACTGGCCGGTTCAAAACACCGACGGCTCATGGACCACCATCGACCGCTCCGCGGACCTCATGGATCGCCTCCGCGCCCAAAATATCAGCGCCGTCATCAATATTGGCGGAGACGGCTCCCAGCGCATCTCCCAGGGCCTTTTTGAGCTTGGCTGCCCCATTATCGGCGTGCCCAAAACCATCGATAACGACCTCTCGGACACCGATTTCACCTTTGGCTTCCAGACCGCTGTAGAGGCCGCCACCGACGCCGTGGACAAACTTGTGACCACCGCCGCCAGCCATCACCGCCTGCTCATCCTGGAAGTGATGGGGCGCTATGCCGGCTGGATCGCACTCCACTCCGCCATCGCGGGAGGCGCTGAAGTCTGCCTCATCCCCGAGATCGATTACGACATCCGCTCCGTGATGGAAGCCATCAACCGGCGGGTTACCTCCGGCAAAGGCTTTGCCAATATCGTCATCGCCGAGGGCGCCAAACCTATCGACGGCTCTTTGAGCGGGGTAACCGACTGTGAACCAGGCGCCATGCCCATCCGGCTCGGCGGAGCGGGACTGAGACTTTCCGAGGAATTAAAAGAAGCCGGCTGCTCTATCGAGATTCGCGAAACCATCCTCGGCCACCTGCAACGCGGAGGACGTCCCAACGCCTTCGACCGCGTGCTGGCCTCGCAATTCGGCGTCATGGCCTTCGAAATGGTGCTGAACCAACAGTGGGGACACATGGCTGCCTACCGCCATCCGGACATCATCGCCGTTCCCCTCAGCGAAGCGATCAAAACCTACAACCACGTCGATCCAGATTCATCCCTCGTACGCACCGCGCGCGGGCTGGGCATCAGTTTTGGCGATTGAGACAAAAAGGAATATTTATGGACATGAAAACCTTTGAATACCTCTATCACAGAGCCCGCGGCGCCAGCCGTGAGGAGATCTTAGCCTGGGTAAAACTCAAGCCCGAAGAGTTCGCAGCCTTGGAGCAGAGCCAATCCGAAACCGTGAAAGCGATCAAGATGGACCTCCCCCAGTCGGAGAACATCGGTCCCGATTTTGTGCGCCTCACCCGCTACATCTATGGCGGCACCAGCGATCAGGAGCAAAACCTGCCTTGTCCCGAAGCCGTGCATGCACCTTCCGGAGAGTTTATTCCCCTGCCGGCTGTGGATCAGATCCCGGAGCCGGAAATCACCCTGCGCCAAGCCATCAGTCAACGCCGCAGTCTCCGCAGCTATTCCCCCCAGCCCCTTTCTCTGGACGAGCTTTCCTTCATACTCTGGGCAAGCTGCTGGGCCAGGGATTTCCGATCTGCAAAAAACATCGAAATGACCATGCGCAACGTCCCTTCTGCCGGCAGCCGCCATCCCTTTGAGTGCTACCTGCTGATCAATAACGTGGAAAATATTGTCCCCGGACTCTACTATTACCACCCCCTTAAACACGGCCTGATCAGGATCACAGCCCCGGAGGACATCGCTGACCGCATTTTGACCGGCTGCATGGACCAGTCAATGGTGGTCCGTTCCGCCGTCACCTTCATCCTCAGCGCCCGTCCCTACCGTGCCGCCTGGCGCTATCAGCAGCGTTCCTACCGCTACCTCTATGTGGATGCCGGACACGTGGGCCAAAACATCCACCTGGCCGCCGAGGCCGTGGGAGCCGGTGCCTGTATGATTGGCGCCTTCATGGACGAAACGATGAACGACTGCCTGGGCTTGGACGGAGAAGAAGAATTCACCATCTATGTCATCCCGGTGGGGAAAAAAGAGCCTAAAGCCTGATATAGTGGGTTCAGAACTGGCGAAGATAGATCGCAAATTCACCCTCCTCTTTCAAGCTTATTGCGGTAAATGATTCTTTGATCTGATAACAAACTTGGCGAATCCAGGTTTTCAGTTATAATGTCTATAGCCTACAGACCCTACATAGAATGCCCTCCAATACGTGGGGACACCGCCCGGTGTTCCCCACGTTATTTTATCTGAAATCCAGATATATCAATATCCTGGCCTCATGCCCCAGGATGGTGTTGAATGTTTTCCAGCCCAAACAGAAACTTTCTCTTGACAGCAATGTCATTGTAAGATATCCTACGTTAAAATATTCTGGCGCCGTTGGAGGTATTATGTCCCGGCTTGTCAAAGTTATTTTGGTTGTTTTGCTAAGTTTGTATTTGTTTTCATGTGACAGGCGTGATCCTTTCAAGCCGAACCTTCCTGAAGCTGCAAGGCTGAGCTTCACTGAAGATAAAATCACTCTGGACACGGGCGAATTCACCTACCGCCAAACGATAATAGTGGAAGAGAAGAAAGTGGAGGGACTGCTTTTTGCCTACAAACTCAGCACTTTGAAAGCTGAGGAGCTGCCTGGTTTCAGCTACGATGCTGAGGGCTGGCTAATCTTCGCCGGGCAGAGCATTTGGACCCCGAATAATCAGCTCAGCGTCGAGTTTACCTCCCATGAGGGCAAGATCGATGATTTGATCAGCAAAGTCCAGGTAAAAATCAAGCATCCGGATGGCGAGATAGAGGAATTTGAATCCCCTTTCAAAAGCAGCCGCTTGTTTGGCAGTTGGATTGAGGCTCCTTCAAACGGGGTTGAAGTATCTGCCGGATTGGAAATCCTGATGCATGAAAGTATCGGCGATATCTATGTGGACGGGATGTACGCCCATCATTTCATGTACAGGTTAAATATCATCAATGAGGCCATGGAGCTGATTCAGCCTGGAATCTGGTATAATTCAATCAACAACCCCGATATCCGCAAGGCAATCCTGAATCTGAACACAACTCCCGCTTTGATCCACAACGATCCCGGCACCTACACACAGTTTGAGTGCTACGTGGTAAGCAGAACCGGTTTAATACAGGCAGAGCCAGTCTCGGTTTACTTCCGGGTGGTGGGAGGAAATCAGCCTGTAGCCCTGATTTACCCGCAAACCATTGCGGGCTTGGGACAATACCATTACGCTCTTTACGACGAATCTTATCTTTATACATATTCTCTAATCCCCACAAACGGGGTTCGGCAAAATCGCGAATTATGGGTCACAGATAACAACCTTGAGGCAATAAATTCACCCGATTTCAGATTGCATCTACGTTGGGGATACCGTGGCCAATACGGAATAATTTCATCCTCAGGTGCGACAATATGTACAGATAATCCCTTTCACGGGGAAGTATCCTATGTACTTAATCCAGAGGGATATCATTACGGGAGCCGGATAACAGCTTTCTGGCTGCGCCTCGATGGCGTACCTTTTCCCGTCCAGTCTCAGTTTTTCGCCTCACAGGTAGTCAGCTCTGCCAATGGCGATGCTTGGCTGAGGGTGGTCAATTTCAACGATAATTGCCGGCATTGCATCCTGCCGGGTTTGAGCAATGGACAGCATGTGGTGGAACTGAAAGTGGAAGACCTTCAAGGCGTCCTCAGTGAAACCGTCCAAAAGAACTTCACTCTTGTGCCCTATAAGTCACCTCAGCAGAGAAACGGCATCCTGATAATCGATGACGATCCGGACCATCCTTCCTACTCACCAGAAGACGAAGTTGACGCTTTTTACACGGCTGTTACGCCCACCGCTTGGGGACCTGTCGCCCAAATTGACTTACCTCATACGGGGTACCCCGCAATGATATCCCCGGTGCAAATGCAAAATTACAAGGCAGTCCTGATGCACAGCGATAACCCCATCCATGCAGGACACTTATACTATCAGGTGGATGCTCTGGACGTGTATCTGGGAAATCAGGGCAATCTGCTCTTGAGCGGCACCCACAGTATCGCCAGTCAGTTGCAAGATTTAGGACAAATCAATCATGATTTCCTCACAACCAGACTTGGCATCAGTAATCCTGAAGAAACCAGCTACCTCTCCCCTTCACTGAACCAAAGAACCTTTTTTATCAATGCCATAGGGCAGCAGGGGCTCAACGATATCCCGCTGAACCTCAATACATCTTTCAATCCTTTGGTGCAGGCAAGGCAAGGGCTCTCCGCAGTTACTTTATTCAACCCCAGTCTAAATCTGGAGTGGTTATATGCCTTTGGCTGCAAGCCCGTCGACCATCCCATTTACCCTCCCACACAAGAGCAATACGACCTTTACACTTCTAAATATGTGGCTTATAAATATCAAAACAGCGGCAGCAACGTAGTAATATTCGGATTCCCCCTCTCCTATATGGAGCAAGCCCCGGTAGCAACCGCGCTGAACCAAATATTCAATGATATCTTGGGCAATAAGGTGGCTCAAAGGAGGAACAAATGAAACGCCTGCTCGCCTGCCTGATCTGCATTTACGCCGTAGGTGCTTTCGCCCTGTCACTAAGTGATACAGAGCCAAACCGGGCCTTGGCCACACAAACCCATGATAATGGCACCATATCTATCACCACGACCAATTATGGTTGTGAAGAGAACATGCAGTTTATGCACCAAACTAAATTGATCTATCAATCTGCCAGTTGGATTTCCGGCAAGAAAAACCGCCGGGACTTAGAGGGACGCTTGTTGTACTGGCTAACATATCCGCCTTCGAGCTATAACAACCAAACAGTTACCCAGAACGACCCGCAGTGGACTCCGGACCTTGTAATCGTTCAGGATACACTAAGTACGGTGGGTTACGATGGAGATATAGACCTGTACGAATTGCTGCCTGCCTACAACCCCTATCTTCAGTCGAACACCGACATAACCCAGCTTTATGATACCTACAACCAGCAGGATATTGTGTTGCAAAGCATCATGGGCGATCCTGCGCCCCTCCCCTTCGATCCTTTCAACAGCACAAATTTTTGCTTTTCCATTCCTCAACCGGGCAGTTTCGAGACCCCCGGCTTCATCACGAACAGCGCCTATTACTATGATTACTGCCCCTTTGGATCGATGGGAGACAGAGATTTTGGAGGCTCACACAGCAGCAGTACACACATCCCGCTTGGCTTGGCAGTGCATCAGGAGAGCTATTCCTGGAACCTGCATACCCTTGACAAAATGTTCTTAAGCTAATACCCTGCCTACAATACCAACGCAGATGACAGCATAGACGACCTGGCTATTTCGCATTATATGGATGCGGATATCGGTCCTTCCTCTTGGGGATCAGAAATAGCCGCAGACGATGCAAGTGGCTATGTAAAAGGTGAAGGCTATGAATTTGCTTATAGCAGGGATTATGATTTTGATGGTGGTCTTTCTCCCATGTATATAGGCAGTAAGCTGATTATTCCAGCTTTTACGGGCGGGCATCATGCCTGGTATTGGAAGGTGGGAGATGGCCCGGATGACAGGCATCCCCAAGGCCTTAATTACACCCCACATCGAACCGCAAATGAAAAATACTGGCTGGCCACAGGCAGGAATCCAAATCAAACCAAGTTTGCACCCCTGCGTCCGGAACAGAGCGACCAAATGGAATACGAACAACCCACCCCCAATGACACCAGGGTGTTGAACACCATGTTTGGTGCCGTTCCTGGTTCCCCAGAATACGGAGAAACCGATACTCAGGGAAACTACATCTACCGGCTCAAGCTGGCTCCTCATGAATCTATCACCTATTATACCGTCCTCTTCGTGGGATCATCTTTAGATGAGCTCAAAGCCAGTTCCTTGGAAATTGAAGCATTTTTGGCCAACGACATGCAGATAGATTCCAATTCCAACCTTACCTGCATCCCGTATCTGGCCCCAATCCAGGATGAAGCCCCTGACACCTTCCATCTCAGCTGGTATTCATATACCAATCCAGACCATTTTGAGGTGGCATACAAAGAGTATGGCGCTCCCGCCACCACTTGGAATATTGCCAACCTCCCAGGTACCGCCAGAAATCACAGCCTCACCGGGATGGATGGCAGCACTTGGTATGAAATCAAGGTCGGATCTGTTTACTATAACCCCGAGGAAGTTTATCTGGAGAGCGAAATCAGGTTGGTAACCCTTGCCTTTTCCAGTATCGAGGATGCTATTCCCAAAGTGGGAAACTACCCCAATCCTTTCCGCGCAACCACCAATATCGAGTATGTACTCAAAAACCCCGCGGACATTATCTTTGATATCTTCAACCTTCGTGGTCAAAAAGTGCGCAGCCTCGCTGAAGGGCACTGCCTATCAGGCACCCACTACCTCACCTGGGACGGGAAGGACGATGGCGGCAAGGCCTGCGGCAGCGGAGTATATTATCTGCGCCTGAAGTCAGACAGCCACGATATTCAGCGGAAAATGCTGCTGGTAAAATAGCTGGGAGGTCTATCTTACCAATAGCTTGTTCATTCCGTGTCAGCCTCCCCCACAGTTGCCAATGCGCCAATAGGAAGTCTGCGGGATGTGAATGGGAAGTGAATTGGATAGAGGAATGGGGCTTTTGCCACCATTGGGATTTCCGTATTGCCGTTCCACAAACATGGAGGCAGAATTCATCCTTGTTGATGATTCGCTGATTGCCAAGCCAAATATCTCCCAAATTAGTCAAGAAAAGCTCGAGTGAACACACCTTGAACCGCTTTTCTAAGAGACTACACACAAAGTAGCTTGAATTGGCTAACGGATTTGAACAGTCTCGACAGAGCTAACGCGGATCAGGACAAATTTAGCTTGACAAAGCTCAGCCCGCGAATAATTTGCCATAATCAGCTAAAGCGAGGTTTGCAGCATGGAACTCAGGCTAGAGCAGCTTAAATTCCCCCCGGATACCAATATTATATTGGGTCAGAGCCACTTCATCAAGACCGTGGAGGATCTCTACGAGGCCTTGGTCAACACGGTTCCCGGCATCAAGTTCGGCCTGGCTTTCTGCGAGGCGTCCGGGCCCTGTCTGGTGCGCAAAGAAGGCACGGACAACGAGTTGATCGAATGCGCGGTGGAAAACATGCTTCGCCTGGGGGCGGGACACTCCTTTCTGATCGTGCTTCGCAACGCTTTTCCACTCAACGTATTAAACGCGGTAAAAGACTGCCGCGAAGTGGTGAACATCTTCTGCGCCACCGCCAATCCTGTGCAGGTGCTGCTGGCCAAAACCGAACAAGGAAGCGGCATCCTGGGCGTGATTGACGGTTCATCCCCGCTGGGTATAGAGCTGGACACAGATATCACCCAACGCAAGAAATTCCTGCGGGATATTGGCTACAAGCGCTGAATGAACTATCGCAGCTTCATCGCCCTGGAAGTTCCGGACCCGGCGCGGGAATACCTGAAGCAGAAACTGCGCTGGCTGCGATCCAATCCCGGCGTAAACTGGGTAAAAGAGGAAAACCTGCATCTGACGCTGCTGTTTCTGGGCGACGTGGACAGCACCCGGATACCGGATTTGGCCAAAGTCTTATCCGAGGCTGCCCGCCGGAGCGGACCCTTTCAGTTGGCACTTAGAGGCTTGGAACTCTTTCCCTATAAGGCACCGCGAATGATTTGGACTAGTTTGGAAGCACAGGACGACACGCTGTCCCTCTGGCACAAAAAATTGCTCAAAGATATACGCGGAGAGGGTTTTGAGCCAGACGTCAAGCCGCTTAAATTGCATATTACTTTGGGCCGAATCAAATCCGCCCTGTCGCCGGCCCTGGAGCGAGACATTCTGCAAAGCGAGGTTGAGAGAGGATTTTATGCCTACGACACCATCACTCTCTACCGCAGCGTACTCAAGCCAGAGGGGCCAACCTATCACATTTTGGAACAATACAAATTAATATAAAATATAAGGATGTAACAATGCAGGACAAAAACAAAGAGACCGCCCTCAAGTCCGCGATCTCACAATTGGAGAAGAAATACGGAGTGGGCACCCTGATGCGCCTGGGCGACAAACCGCTGCAGATCGTGGATGTGATCCCGACTGGAGCTTTCAATCTGGATATTGCCCTGGGCATCGGCGGCGTCCCGCGCGGCCGCGTCATCGAGATTTACGGCGCTGAAGCCAGCGGCAAGACCACTCTCGCCCTGCACATCGCCGCCGAAGCGCAAAAACTGGGCGGCGTGGTGGCCTTCATCGATGCTGAACACGCTCTGGACACTGCCTACGCGAAAAGACTGGGCGTTCAGACCGATGAACTTCTGCTCTCGCAGCCCGACAGTGGAGAACAGGCTTTGGAAGTTTGCGAGACCCTGGTCGGCAGCTGGGCGGTGGATCTGGTGATTATTGACAGCGTGGCGGCCCTGGTGCCTAAACAGGAGATCGAAGGAGACATGGGCGATAGCCACGTGGGTTTACAAGCCCGACTGATGAGCCA
>CAXYWN010000032.1:0-12935 GCA_964292625.1 uncultured bacterium | reverse complement strand
CCCCGCGAAGGAATCCAAAGACGATATTAAAGCCCACCTCGAAGGCGCGGACATGGTCTTCATCGCCGCCGGCATGGGCGGAGGCACCGGCACCGGCGCGGCTCCCATGGTCGCCAAAATGGCGCGGGACCTTGATATCCTCACCCTCGGCATTGTGACAACACCCTTCGCCTTTGAAGGTAAAAAACGCCAAAGCAACGCCGAAGAAGGCCTGCTAAATATGGCCGAATATGTGGATGCCCTGATTGTCATCCCCAATTCCAAACTCTGCGAGATCTATGGCGAAATGCCCCTTGTGGAGGCCTTCCATTGTGCCGACAACGTCCTCTTTGAAGCCGCCAAAGCCATTTCCGACATCATCAACGTCAGCGGCCTGGTCAGCGTCGATTTCGCCGACGTCCGCACTGTGATGCAAAACATGGGCTTCGCGCTGATGGGAACCGGTATCGCCGAAGGTGAAAACCGCTCCGTTAACGCAGCCAAAGCCGCCATCAACAATCCTTTGCTATCTGATATCAGCCTGCATGGCTGCCAGTCGCTGCTGATCAATGTGTCCGCAGGTCCTGACTTCAAAATGAACGAGTTTGAGGACGTCTCCAGCGTGATAGTAAACGAAACCGGCTCATCCGCCAACATCATCATGGGCATCATCATCGAGCCCGACCTGGTTGGCAAAGTTTCAGTCACCATCATTGCCACAGGTTTGCAAAGCTCCGCGCAGGTGGTCGATTTCCTGCCGCCCATGCACAGGGAAACGGCCGCACCCGAGCCGAAACCCAAACCGCACACTCCCAAACCAACCAAACCGGAAGAAGACATCGAGGACATATTCCGTGTCCTGAACATAAACCAACCTTCCAGCCAGAATCCCAATCCCGAGTCCCAAGATGAGGAAACCCGGCAGCTCAGTCCCCGCACCGATCTGCCCTCTTTTCTGAAAGCGCTGGATTAAACTTTTAACTTCTTCCTGCTTAGGTCTCTCAACGGACAGCTCTGTCCGCACAAACCGTCGGCGGTCCCCCTGCCGACGGTTTACTTTTTGAACTGCGGTATGGAGACTCCCTCTCCCCTGGCACCAGTGCCTGATGATGATTCCGCGAACACTACACTTCTGATGCACAGCTTGTGTCAGCCGAGCATTCTTGAGGTGCAGATTATCCAGTTGACAGCCTGATGCCCTGTGATAAATTGGCATTGGGAGAAAGCAATGAACAAGATAGGACTCACGGACCAGGAAATAGTTGCGTTGGTGGACTGCAACAACTTTTATGTGTCATGTGAACGCGTGTTTGACCCTTCGCTGGAGGGCAAACCGGTGGCCGTGCTGTCCAATAACGACGGCTGCATCATATCCCGCTCGAACGAGGTCAAGGCCCTGAAGATACCCATGGGCGCGCCCGGTTTTAAGCACGAGGCGCTGATTCGAAAACACGGGGGCACCTTGCTTTCCTCGAACTATGCCCTCTACGGCGACATGAGCCGGCGGGTGATGGACGTTTTGGCCAAGTTTTCACCGGAGTTGGAGATCTACTCCATCGATGAAGCGTTTCTGGGCCTGAACGGCTTCCGTATCCGAGATTTGGAGGAATACAGCCGCAGAATCCGCGAAACGGTGCACAAGTGGACCGGCATCCCAGTCTCGGTGGGGATTTCCCGCACCAAAACCCTGGCCAAGGTGGCCAATCACTACGTCAAGCGCTATTCAGGATATCGCGGCTGCCTGGTGCTGCTGGACGACGGGCGCATTGAAAAGGCCCTCAAGCAGCTTCCAGTTGCAGAGATCTGGGGCATCGGGCGGCAGTATGACAAATTTCTGCGCCAAAACAAGATTGAGAACGCATGGCAGCTCCGCAACGCCCCGGAAGATTTTATCGACCACTACATGACCAGCGTGGGACACAAGACGGTGCTGGAATTGCAAGGCTTTTCATGCATCGACATGGACGACACGCCGGTTCCCAAGAAGAGCATCGTTGTCTCCAGGTCCTTTGGCAAGCAAGTTTCCGCTCTGAACGAGCTGGAGGAAGCGGTTTCCACCTACATCACCCGCGCCGCGGAGAAACTCCGCTCCCAGCACAGCGTGGCAGGCCATCTGATGGTTTTTCTGAATACGAACCGCTTCAAGGAAGGGCCGCAGTACAACAACTCTGCCCAGACGACGCTTTCCCCGCCCACCGCCTATACCCCTGATCTGATCAAAACCGCGCTGGAACTGCTGCGGGATATCCACCTGCCAGGCTTTGAATTCAAAAAAGCCGGCGTGATGTTCGCAGAGATCATGGATGAGGACGACGTGCCGCTGAACCTGATCGAAACAAACTATCTGGATGACGAGCGCAAGCCGCTGATCGACTCCATCGACAGGATTAACAACAGCTGCGGCCGTGACACTGTCTTTTACGCCAGTTCGGGCATTAACAAAAAGTGGAAGATGAAGCAGGCGCAGCTTTCACCCTGCTACACCACCCGCTGGTCGGACCTGCTGAAAACGAAGTAACGGCATGACTTACAGCACCATCGCCTCACCACTTTCATGGCAGCAAAAGATTCGCCGCTCCATCTTCATCTGCACCCTCCACCCCATCGCGAACGCAGATGAGGCGAGGAACCTGATCGGCGTCCACGTGAAAGAAAATGCCAATGCCACCCACAACTGCTTTGCCTATATCCACGGCTACGAGCGGGAAACCCAATACTGCAGCGATGCCGGCGAACCGCACGGAACAGCCGGAAAACCCATCTTGAACGCTCTGCTGCGGGCCAACATGACCAACGTGCTGGCCATTGTAACCCGCTTTTACGGCGGCATAAAACTCGGCGTGCCGGGCCTGATCGAAGCCTATGGCGGCACGGTCGAACAGACTTTGGAACTGGCTGAAAGGCAGCCAGCCATAGCATTTGCAGGTTTCGTGGTGAAAGCGGAATATGCCGTGGTGGACCAATTAAAAAACCTGCTTAAATCGCTGGAAGGCAGTATCGCCCAGGAAAACTGGACAGAAAAGGCGGAATTGGTCTTGCGGCTTCCGGAAGCCAACGCGGCCACCCTGAGAGAATTTCTTGATGGGCAGGCGGCCTTGTCCCGCTTAGAATATCTAACAGAGGAGAATGACTTTGCTTAGAAAAACCACTCACGCGGGGAGTTTCTATCCCCGTTTCGGAGATCAAATCTCCACCCAGATCGAACGCTGGATCGCTGGCCAGCCCGTTGCCAGGGTAGATGAGAAATGCCTGGGGCTGATCGTGCCGCATGCCGGTTACGTCTATTCCGGTGCCTGCGCGTCCAAGGGCTATCACTACATCAGCAATCAGCACTTCGACACCTTGCTGATCCTGCACCCCAGCCACCAGGGCAATAATTTTGACTGGTCTGTTTCACCCTTTGACGAATACGAGACACCCCTGGGCAATCTGGAACAGGACGCCCAACTCTATGACCTGCTCACCCACAGCAGCGCGGACAGAGACCAGGAAAAACGTCTGCATTTGCTGGAGCATTCGATGGAAATCCAACTGCCGCTGATCAAATACTTTTTCCCCGAGGCGCAGATCTGCCCGGTGATGATCGGACGCCCGCACCCCGAAGTGGCGATAAACCTGGCTGACCAACTGCAGGAAGCCATCGCCGCCAGCGGTAAGAAGGTGGGCATTGTTGTTTCCACAGATCTTTCCCATTATTACGATTCGGACTGCGCCGAGAAGATGGATTCTCTCATCACCCGCTACATCATGAGCCTGGATCCCAACGCCCTCTGGGAGAGCGTGATTTCCAAACGCTGCGAAGCATGCGGAATCGGCGGACTGCTCACCCTGCTTTATTATGCCACCAAATACGACGACGCCAGGGCCAAAGTGATTGAATATACCCATTCCGGCAAGGTGAGCGGCGACAACCAGCAGGTGGTTGGCTATCTCAGTGCCCTGGTGTATCATTAAGGAGGTCTCCATGACAGACACGCAAAAGAAAACGCTGCTCAAACTGGCGCGGGACGCCATCGCTTCCCGTTTCGACGACAGCCAGGTGGAACTGCCCACCAATCCTGAATTTGAGGCCAAACGCGGCCTCTTCGTAACTCTGCACAGCGAGGGTGAACTGCTCGGCTGCATCGGCCTGATCGAACCCCGGCAGAGCATCGCCCAGGAAGTTTTCGCGATGGCCCGGGAAGCGGCTTTCGGAGATCCGCGCTTTCCTCCGCTCCAGCAGGAAGATCTGGCCAAAGTGGAAATTGAAATATCCATCCTGAGCGAACTGATGCCCGTGCGGAACGTCCCGGAGATCGTGATTGGCCGCGATGGATTGCTGCTGCGGCAAGGCTTCCGTTCCGGCGTCTTTCTGCCCCAGGTTCCCGTTGAATGGAACTGGGACATTGATACCTATCTAACCCAGCTTTGCCGAAAAGCTGGCCTGCCCGATGGGACTTGGAAAAAAGACGACGCGCAGCTCCTGCGCTTTGAGGCGGATATCTTCGGCGAAGCTCACTTTTTGCCTTGACAAATTAGACCTATCCAAATTTTTGGATAATCAGATTGACGAGCGGGAATAGCTCAGCTGGTAGAGCGCAACCTTGCCAAGGTTGAAGTCGCGGGTCCGAGTCCCGTTTCCCGCTCCAATTTAAGGCGACATAGCCAAGCGGTAAGGCAGAGGTCTGCAAAATCTCTATCCCCGGTTCAAATCCGGGTGTCGCCTCCACCCTTTTCAAAGCCGGAGTGGTGGAATTGGTAGACACAAGGGACTTAAAATCCCTCGGGCTTCGGCTCGTGCCGGTTCAATTCCGGCCTCTGGTACCAAGCGGGAATAGCTCAGCTGGTAGAGCGCGACCTTGCCAAGGTCGAAGTCGCGGGTTCGAGTCCCGTTTCCCGCTCCAGTTTTTCCCTGGGCAAGCTCCTCACAGCTATGAAGCGACATAATCACCAACATTCATAATTTACCCCGTTATTGCAGCAATTTAGCGCTACAAGCCTTGATTTTTGCAGGGAAAACACCTCCGTCTGTTCTACAATCAAAAGCAAAGAAATAATACATCCAATCTGTTTGGAACAAAACTTGCATAAGATATTCATTTTGCGAACCAATAACAAAAAAACAAGGAGTTGTAAAATGAAACGCTGCTTATTGACTTTCCTGGTTTTTATGGCAGTTTTAGGCTTGGCGGCACAGGAAGTCGCTTTCAGAAAGGCTTGGAAGATGGATTGGAAGGGCACGCAAGTGCGCACCACAGATAATTGTGTGATCGCTTTGTGGGAAGACACCGATGCAGGTGATACCGATATCTACGCGCAAAAGATCAATCCCTCCGGAGCTGCTCTGTGGCAGGAGCCCCTGTGTATCGTCGGCTTGCCCGGCGTGCAGGAGATTGTGGCTTGCGAGAAAACCTCAGACAACAATTTCGTGCTGCTCTACCAACAATCCGGCTATGACTTCGAGCCTGGCCTCTGGGCGCAGAAATTCAGTTCCAACGGCCAGCGGCTGTGGGGAGAAAGCGGAGCACTAATCCACAGCGGACTAACTTATTTATTTGGTGCCTGCCTGGTGCCCAATGCCGTGGGCGGCGCCTACGCGATCTATGACAATTTTTATTCATCTCATACTGTGACCGGTCAAAATCTGGACAGTTTCGGCAATCAGCTTTGGCCTGCCGGTGGAATTCCCCTGGCCAGCCACTCGCAGAGCATTTCTCTCGATTCGGTGGTGAGCGATGGCGAGGGCGGGATCATCATCAACGTCAACAAGCAGGTGGCAAACAACCACGTCACAGAAATGACCCGCTATTCACCCCAGGGAGCAGTGATTGGCAACAAGCCACTGCTGCCGGCCTCGGCATTTCCGGGAGCACAATATTCCATGCTGCGCGATGTCTCTGGCCAGTATGTTCTCTGGAACACGAAAACATCGCCCAGCAGCAACATCACTCTGCTCAGAATGGACAATATGGGCAATCTGCTGATGGCCTCCCCCCTGGTTGTCAGCATCGCATTCAGCGATGGCGACCTCAACCCGCCCACCCTGCTGCCCCTTGCCGATGGCGGACTGATGCTAAGCTATGAGATTAATCCCAACAACGGCAGAAAACTGATGGTGGCGCGTTTTGACAGCTCCTATGAACTTGTCTGGAACTATCCCGTAGTTCAGGTCGCCAGCGCAGCTTCCCCGGGGGGACTGAACATGTCTGTCACAGAAGCCGGCGGGGCTTGGCTAAGCTGGATGCAGATCGAACCGGGGGAAAATACTTTAATGGTCAAAGCGCAATATGTATCTCCCAGCGGTACTGCCGCCTGGGGTGACGACGGACTCGCCATCAGCAATCCCGGCAATGATTATATTGAGTTTGGCCCGGTGCCGGTGGCTTTTTCCGACCGGGGAATGTTTATCTGGCGCGACCAGATCAATATGCAGGCCACATTGCGGCGCCAGGTTTTGAGCACAGGCGGCGCGGCGTTTTTAGCCTTGGGCGGAGCTCCGCTCGTATCCCGGCTGGCCGGCATTGCCCAATTGAATGAAGTGATCGCCATGCAGGACAGGTATCTGTTGCTGTGGACGGACATCCGCAATGGCTGGTACAATCTCTATTACCAGATCTGCGATACGGACCTGAATCCTTTGCTGGAGCCAAACGGCAGACCTGTCTGTCCCCCCATGGAAATGCACTTTTCCGATGTGCAGATCCTGCTTATGCCGGATAACAGCGTCGCGGTGCTCTTTAAACCCTTTTATGATTCCGAGCACCTTCCGCTTCACCTGCAAAGGATCGATGCCCAGGGCAACCTGATGTATCCAGGATTCGGTATCGCAGTAACCACCAATCCCTACACCGCGGAATACGCCAAAATGAGCAACAGCGGCGATGATATCTACATCGGCTGGAGCGATGGCTCTTATTCCCAAACATTTCTCCAAGGCCAGCGGATCACAGCAGGCCAGCTTATGTGGGGCCCGGAAGGCAAAACCATCGTAAGCACTACGCAGAATACACATGTGAGTTTGGTGAGCGTGCAGGACAGATACTTTTCCTTTGTTACCTACCATTACGACACAAACCAGATCGATGGCCAGGTCCTGAGAGTGGACTCTAACGGTGACCCGGAAACGGGTTGGCCAGTCTCTATATTCGCATCCCAAACCGCTCTTCTGGGCAATGACCTGGTGGTTTTTAGCAGTGATTACCCCTCCCTCCGCGCGCAAAGGATTAACCCCGAGGGGAACATGCTTTGGACTGAAACCGGCATCCAACTGCCGTTCAGCAATATCCAGGACATTATCGCGGACGACGCCCTAACCTTGGTTTATACGACACAAAACGAGCCAACCGAACTGCGCCTGCAGAAGATAGCCCCAGACGGCAGCCTGCTCTATGGGGAAAGCGGAAACCTGGTGGCGGAAAACCTGAAGAGCTATAATGAGGCCAAACTGCTGAAGTTTGCCAACGGAAATATGGCCTGCGCCTGGACTGATTATGATTCACTACCACACGGATACAGAGACGTGTTTTTGCGGCATATCAGCTCACAGGGAACGGCTCTGGGCAGCGGAGCCATCACCCTCTGCGACGCCTGGCTGGAACAGACTAACGTTCGCGCCGCCGTGATCGGCAATTCCGCGCTGGTAGCCTGGTCAGACGGCAGGGCCGGCGTTATGGACAGTGAAGACTACATCAACGCGGTGTATGGAACGCGGATTCACAGCCAGCCAGTGGAGAGTTCCGATCCCCAAATTCCAGCGCTCAACGCGGCTGTCATTCACCAAAATTATCCCAATCCCTTCAACCCGGAAACGACTATCAACTTCAGTTTGCCGCGCAGCGGGAACACAAATCTTGCCGTGTACAATCTCAAAGGCCAACTGGTGAAGCATCTCCATACAGATTTGAATCTGCCTGCCGGGGAACATACCGTTGTCTGGAACGGCCGTGACGAACTGGGCCGCACTGTCAGCAGCGGAGTATATTTCTGCCGCCTGACCTGCGCCGGTGAAACTGTTATGCGCAAGATGGTGCTGGCAAAATAGACGAGAGAAGCAAGCCCGATTATCAATAGAATGGATAATCCTTGACTGGAAATCGGGATTGTGATTATTATGCAACAGGCTGTTTGTGGAGAATACAAGCAGCCTCAAGCATATACTGTGTGTGGTAAAGACCTGCGGATGGTTCTTCAAATAAGATCAAGTATGAGTTGGAATTTAACCCAAACTTAAAGCCTTCAACGATATTGAGGGAGGATAAGGAGAAGAAACTGTTCATTATTGCCGCCTTGCTTATTGCTCTGCTGCCGCTGGCTGCGGTTTACCACAAAATCGGGGATTACGTTACTCCAGGTGAGGCCATGTCTGTCTGCGTCGTGGACAGCATCGCCTATGTGACCGATTACAATGCCGGCTTGCAGATTATCGATGTCTCAAACCCCCAAAATCCCACCCTGCTCGGTTCAAATGCAACAGTAGGTTTTGAGGGTTGCGTCACCGTCGTGGGGAGCATTGCCTACTTGGCTGAGGTAGGAATTGGCTTGCAGATAATCGATGTCTCCAACCCCCAGAACCCCAGTTTGCTCGGCGTTTACGCTAATCCGGGTTATGCCAATTGTGTAACCGTCGTGGGCAGCATCGCCTACGTGACTGGTTTTGATTATGACGATTATTCCGGCTTGCAGATAATCGATGTCTCCAACCCCCAGAACCCCAGCCTGCTCGGCTCTTACGCTACTCCGGGTGATGCCAATTGTGTTACCGTCGTGGGCAGCATCGCCTACGTGACTAACGGGGATTCCGGCTTACTGATACTTGATGTCTCCAACCCCCAGACCCCCAGCTTGCTCGGCTCTTACGATACTCCGGGTTATGCCGTGTCTGTCACCGTCGATGATAGCAGAGCCTATGTGGCTGATAGAACTTCCGGCTTGCAGATAATCGATGTTTCCAACCCGTTAAATCCATCTCTGATTGGTTCTTACGCTTCTCCTGGCTGGGGCTGGACCAGGTCTGTCGCCATCGTGGGCAGCATCGCCTACGTGGCTGTTGAGGGGGACGGTTTTCAGCTAATCGATGTCACCCACCCCCAGAACCCCAGTTTACTCAGCTCTTACGATACTCCGGGTGATGCCAGGTCTGTCGCCATCGTGGGCAGCATCGCCTACGTGGCTGATCGCCGCTCCGGCTTGCAGATAATCGATGTCTCCAACCGTGATAACCCCAGTTTGCTCGGCTCTTACAATACTTCAGGGTATATCGCAGTGGTAGGCAGCATCGCCTACGTGGCCGCTGGTTATTCCGGATTGCAGATAATCGATGTCTCCAACCCCCAGAACCCAACTCTGCTCGGCTCTTACGCTACTCCGGGTAGTGCCCAGTCTGTCACCGTTGTGGACGGCATCGCCTACGTGGCTGATGGCTGGTACGGCTTGCAGATAATCGATGTTTCCAACCCCCAGAATCCCAGTTTGCTTGGCTCTTACCAGACTCCGAGTCAGGCCAAGTCTGTCATCGTGGTGGGCAGCACCGCCTATGTAGCTGAAAATTATATCTATCAACCTTCTTGTGCCAGCTTGCTGATAATCGATGTCTCCAACCCCCAGAATCCCAGTTTGCTCAGCTCTTGGGGCACTCCGAGTTATATCTATTCTATCGCTGTCGCGGGCAGCATCGCCTTCGTGGCGAATGGAAGTTCCGGCTTGCAGATAATCGATGTCTCCAGCCCCACTTCACCTGTTTTAGCAAGCACCCTGCTGCCTCACGCAACAAGTTTAATTGACTATTGCTGCATATACAATAGCCGGCTTTATGTCTCCGATTTTAATTGGAATGAAATCAGTAGCTATGATATCAGTGTTCCGCAGCCTCCGATCCTGCTGGGCCGCTATGCCTGGAACCTCCAAACATCGGATATCAGCGTTGCCGATGGCATGATGTTTACCGCCAATGGTAAATATGGCTTGCACATTCTTAATCTGGTTGATGTGGGCGTGGAGGATGAGGTTCAGGCACCTGCCCAAGTTTTTGCCATCCGGAATTATCCCAATCCGTTCAATCCCGTGACCTCGATTTGCTACAAAGTTCCCGATTCGGGCAATGTGAGCCTTGATATCTACAACAGCCGGGGACAGTTGGTCAGGCATCTGCTCAACGCCGCACTGCCGAAAGGTGAACAGCTCGTAAACTGGGACGGGACTGATGACGCGGGCAAAGCCCTGGCCTCCGGAATCTATTTCTGCCGGATCAGCTCTCTCGGGAAATATGAAACCAAGAAGATGCTGCTGCTGAAATAGACTGCTTGCATATAATTTACCACTCCCCGGAATTGGTGTTCCGGGGGTTTACTGCCTGACATTCCGAAGCAGGGGGAAGTGTCTGATATGGCAATTGTTGAAAGGGCTGGATTCCGGGCATGTCGCGAAAAAGCGCCATCCCGGAATGACACGGATCTAATCTGGATGGGTAAAAGCTGAGCAGGGCGTGAATTCAATCTGGTCAAATACCAGCGCTTTTCAGACTGTTTTGCTGCCAGCCAGGCCGGCTGGATGTGAAGCCCGGAAAGCGACAGACTGATAGCGAGGGTGCCCCAATGAGGCTGACCAAATAGCGGCTCACTTTCAAACTAAGTGTGTCACTCTGCCTGAATATCACCGATCTTATCCAGCCCTTGAGCCTGGCTCATTCACTTCTGAATCGACTCCCGTTCACTTCCCCTTGCTTCGAGGGGAAGGGGACGGGGAGCAAAGGGGGAGGGAAAGGGGTGGGAGGAAGGGCGGATCCTGTGTTTTTTTCCGCTCGATTTGAAAGAGGGCCTTTTATATCCTGCTGGCTTGGTGGCTGCTACCCAGCAGAGCTTGTTTCAGCAGACTTTTCAAATTTGAACTAATGTCCGATGATTGTTGTTTTGCGAGATAGCCCAGGTCCCAGATCAAGTTTGGCAGCACGGAAGATGACAAATATCCCGCTCACCGCAGGAAGGATATCTATTTCAGATGTTCGTGCAGGAAGTCGTGATACTCCTTGTTTCCGAAAACAAGCTCTTCGTGGGTGCCTTGATGCGCGTGGCCTTCGTCGTCGATAAAGAGCACCCTGTTTACATAATGCAGGGTGGAAAGACGGTGTGAAATCACGATTGCGGAAATACCGGGATAGTGGACATCGATGTCCTGCCAGAGCTTCTCTTCATTCTCCGCGTCCAGCGAGGCTGTGATGTCGTCCAGGATCAGCAGTTTGGGCCTTTTAACCAGCGCCCGGGCAATGGTGATGCGCTGTTTCTGCCCGCCCGAAACGCCCAATCCGCGCTGTCCCACCCGGGTTTCGTCCTGATCCGGAAAAGCCGCTATCTCCCCTTCCAACTGCGAGGCTTTCACCGCCGTCTGATACTCTTCCGGGGAAGCCTCATCCACAGCGAAGAGAACATTTTCCTTCACAGTTCCGGTGAAGAGCAGAGGGTCCTGCGGAACATAGGCGATCAGGCTCCGCAGCGAGACCAGATCGATGTCCTGGATGGGAATGCCGTCGATTGTGATCTGACCTGAATCCGGTAGCAGCAGGCCCAAAACCAGGTTCGCGACGGTGGTCTTGCCCGAGCCGGTGGAACCCAGGATAAGCAGCCGTTCCCCTTCCTTCAGGTCGAAGCTGCAATCCCTGATCGCAGGTTCGCTTTTCTCAGGATAGGCGCAAGTGACGTTATCAAAGCGAAGTTCGCTGATCTGAGTGGGTTTTTGGGTGCCCTGCCAATTGTCGTTGAAACTGGGATGGTCCTTCATCTCCTCCAGGCGATCGATATTCACGAAGGCCTGCTTGCCCGAAACGAAGAGCTGCGGCAGGTCCAGCAGAGGGTAGATCATCATACTCAGATAGGCATAAAACATGTAGAATGTGCCCACGCTGATTTCTCCCTTCACGGCCATGTAGCCGCCAAAGATGATTACAGCAATCTGGGCAAAGTAGTCGATATACTGGTAGATCAGGCTCAGGATGGCATTGAGCTTCACCATGTCCATTTCGGTTTTAAAGCGGCGTGCCAGGGCGGTGTCGAAGAAGCGGTTATACTTTTCTTCGCTGACAAAAGCTTTGACGATGCGAATGCCGGAAAAGCTCATTTCCAACTGATTGTTGATGTTGCTGACGGCCTGTTGGTTGAGCTCGAAGTTCTTGTAGAGCTTGTCCGATGCCACATAAAAGGCTACCATCATCAAAGGCAGGGAGGCAATGGAAAGCAGAGTCAGCTTGGGGCTGATACTAAACATCACCGCCAGGGAAAACATGATCAGCGAAAAAGAATTCACCGCGCGAAAGATGCCAGAGCACATGAACCAGCTGATTTTGGGGAAGTCGCTGAGGTCGTCGGTGAGGCGGGTAACCACGTCCCCGGTGCGGAATTTTTGGAAGAAGCGAAAATCTTTGTTCAGGAGGAACTTGAAGTAGAACATACGAAACATGTTTTCAAAGCGGATGTTCACCCAGCCGCGGAAGGCGGGATAAAAGCCAGTGAAGAACTGAGCCAGACCCAAGCCCAGCAGAATCCAGATGATGCGATCCACCTGGGCCATGGGGTCGGGATATTTATCCGGAGTGGAAAGGATGTTCCGCAGCAGATCGATGAGCTTGCCAAACACGATGGGATGGGCGATGGATACGGCAGAACTGCCCTGCGTGAAGACCAGCATGATGAGCAGGAACCACTTCTGGGTCATCCACTTCTGGATGATCCATTTCACGTTCTTATTCATCCGAGCTCTCCGTGCCTATCAACTGCAGCTCCACCAGCTTGCGATACTCTTTTGAGCTCTGCATCAGTTCTTTGTGTTTGCCGCGATGGATGATCTCCCCGTCTGTGAAAAAGAGGATCTCATCGGCGTCCAAGACGGAGGTGAGGCGGTGCGCCACCACCACAGCCGTCCTGTGCGCCAGGACGGTCTCCATGCTGCGGTGGATCTTTGCCTCGGTCTGAGGGTCGATGGAAGCTGTGGCT
>CAXYWN010000031.1:0-13064 GCA_964292625.1 uncultured bacterium | reverse complement strand
TAATCGGTGTGCCAGGTCTTGATTCCGTAGGGTTCGGCGGCGGTACGGGCTTTTTCTACGATGATGTCCGCGCAGGCTACAAATTCAGCCTGGGGAATCTGGGAAACGGCTTCAAAGTGATTTTTGGAGATGCGGCCACATCCGATCAATCCCAATCTGACCATTTTCATTATCTATGCTCCTTTTTGGCAATTTTACTTTGGTGTTCCAAATACCAGGAACACATATCGGCGACGCTGGCCTCGATGCTGTTGGCTTGGACAAAGCCTAAGCCGCGGATCTTTTCTGAACGGAAGTTTGTTTCCGTGGCGAATTTCTTCATCCGGTCGCTATTTATGGGCAGATCAATGGCCAGCAGTTGGGCGGGGATATCAAAGATTTTGCCGATGCCCACGGCCAGGGGAACAGGTATCTGCACGCGGGGCATCCGGAAACCGGGCTGAGAGGCGATTAGCCGCATCAATTCATGGAGGGTGATGTAGGGCTCGTCCACACAGTTAAAGTGCTCATAACCGGGTTTAAGCAGCCCCAGGGAGAAGGTTATCATATCTGTCAGGGTATTCAGCGAAACCACGCTTTTCACGTGATTGCCTTTGCCCACCATCGCCAGCGGACGGCGGTGCATGGTATCCAGGAGTTTATACACGTTGGCAAAGTTGTGTGGGCCGAAGACAACGGTGGGGCGGAGGACGATCAATTCGCGCAGGGGATCCTTTGTTTGCCACTCTTTGCAGAGCAGTTCGCCGGCCAGTTTGGATTCTCCGTAAGGATGGTCCGGCGCGTAGGTCGCGTCCTCATCTGCGGGACCTTCCGGGTGGCCAAACACAGAGACTGTGCTCAGATAGATGATCTTGCCGATATCGCTTTCAGAGGCGAATTCAAGCAGGGTCTTGGTCCCATACTTATTGTTGGAAAAGTAGTCTCCGCGTTTGATGCCAAAATCGTGTTTGGCAGCGGCGCAGTGGATTATCAGCTCGATATCGACGTTGTTTTCCAGCTCGAAAGCGCCTTTCACGCTTTTAAGGTCGTCTTTTATGCGGATATCACCCAGCATCGTTCTGGGATGGGGTGTCGCGTCGCAATGCGCGCTGATGTCGATCCCGCCGACCTGATGGCCCATGCGGTCGAGTTCCCACATCAGCCGGGAGCCGACGAAGCCGTTGCTTCCTGTAATCAGTATATTCATAGTATTTTAGCGTCTCCTAACGCACCGGGTTCCAGGTGTTGGCCCTGATCCTGAGTATGTAGCGGACAAAAGCCGCCAGCGAAGACCAGATCATCGCCACGAGATAGGCAGGGATGGTACTCAGAGGCAGGCGTTGGCCGCGCCTCTGGAAGATCAGGCCCAACGTGCCCAGACAGTAAATCAGGCACTGTAGTAAAAATGTGACCCGGTAAAACCATATTTTAAACAGCAGAGCGGAGGCAAGGAATCCTGTCAACACAAAAATGAAAAAGAGCCAGCGAAGCAGCTTGTGGGAGATGAGTTGGAAGCTTGTGGCAGGATGGCGCAGAGGATTGAGCAGCGCCAGATTGCGTTCCAGCACGAACCATTCGCGGGTCACGATGCGGATCTTGCGGGCCATTTCCTGGCTGGCGGACTCAGTCTCCTTTTCAAAGACGTTAGCCTGGGGTTCGTAAGCTGCCAACCAACCGCTTTTCAGAACAGTGAGCACGCGCTCGAAATCGTCCACGGACTGGGGATCCACTTGTTTGAACTGGTCGCGCCGGATCAGAAAGATGGAGCCATTGGCGCCAATAATGGAATGGAAATCGCTGTCCAGACGTTTGAGCAGGGATTCATAGCGCCAATAGAGGCCTTCGCCGGATTTTTTGCCCTCGCCGGAAACCAGTCTAAGTTCGCCGGAAACTAATGCTAGTTTGGAATTTGAAAGCATTTTCCTCACCAAAAGCTTTAAGGCGTCTGGCGCAAAGATCGAATTGGCATCGGTTGAGAGCACGTAATCACAGTCAAGGCGGGGGATCACCAGATTGTGGGCGGAGGGCTTGCCCTGGCGCGGTTTTTGGATTATGAGTTCCACATTCTGGTCCTGGTATTGAGCCACAATTTCGTTTGTGCGGTCGTCCGAATCGTCTGATATGACAATCATCCGCAGGCGGTCATGGGGATAGTCGAGCTCGAGAAAAGATTTGATCTTGGCCTCAATCGAAGCCTCTTCGTTGCGGGCCGGACAGAGCACGGTTATGGTGGGGTAATGTTCAATATCCGGGCTGCTATCTGAGCGCTTTTTGCCTTTCAGCATGTTGATGAGCGCGAGCAGCATCCCGTAGCTGACCAGATGATAGGCCAGCACAGCCACAGAAACCCAAAACAGCGTTTTAGCGAGAATCATCCGTCAGCCTTTGAGGGATGGACCCGGAATTGTCTGCGGTTCAAGCATCAAGCGCTGCCTGTCAAAAACGAAGTCACCGTATAGAGGGTGCCCATTTGGATCTTAGTCAACGAGTCCAAATACTGGGCGTTGTTGATCCGCGTGAAACCCGGCATCTGCCCTTTCAGGGCTTCGTCTTTCAGTTGTTCGAGGATTCTCAGGCTCATCCAGGACTTGGTAGCGAAGCTGGTTTCCCGGGCTTTCATCGTCTGGCGCTGGGCCACCACTCTTCTGAGCTTGCGGGTCTGAGCCACCATCATCCGGTACCAGGGATTCTTCATCCGGGCGGGAGACCACTTGCGGTTTGCATAGCGGACGCGGCTGAGTTCCGGCGAGAGAGCACTGAGAAAACTGCTGTAAATTGCGTAGTCTTTTTTCCAGGCGTTGGGAATCTGCCTGGCGAGGCGGTAAAAGCGATAATCGTAAAAAGGCGTTTCAGCCCGGCAGAAATAGCGGTTGCGGTCCTCACCTTCAAAAGCCCAACGGGCGGCCTGTTCCGTGAGGATATAGCTGGCGTATTTCTCCGAGTAATCCGTTTGGGGATAAGCGGCGATCAGGTCCAGCAGATAGTCGTCAATCTCTCTGGGCGTGACCCCGAAAAGCTGGGCGCAGGTCTGAGGGTCAAAGATGGCTTCGAATTCATAGAAGTAATCCAGCCACTGCCGGGCCGAAGCCAAGGGGCGGTCCGGATGAAGGTCTCGCAGGGTCTTGTCGCCGCCGTCGCCGGTGAAAAGAAGCATGCCCTGGGGGTAAAAACCGAGTATCTCATTGAGGTGTTGCACGAAAAAGGCGGCCGAAAGATAGTTCAGGCTGCCTTTCAACTGCATCAGGGTTTGATGCTCAGAACGTTCCGAAACACCCAATTCCAGCACCCGGTGGGGGAACCCGGCGGCTGCGGCAAGCTGTCGGGCGATCAAAACTTCGTCCGTAGCCGCTCTGTCTGCGTCGAGATAAGTATATGAGTCGAAGGGAATCTTTTGCCGCAACAGCGAAGCCGCCACGCAGCGGGAATCAAATCCTCCGCTCAGAGAAAGGACCGTGGGCAGATCGCTCTGACAGCTCTGTACGGATGCGTCGAAAAGATCGATGAGTTCCGGCAGACGGGTTTGGGGAGAGCCGCGCTGATCCGCTTCGGCAAAGCGCAACCCAGGCTGGGAAACCAGCTTCAGATCGTCCAAAGCCCAGTCATACACAGCTAAAGTGCCACCTTTGAGAGTATCGATCTCAGCGTGGGGAGTGCCGCGTCCGGGAACAAAAGTGAGCATCTGAAACAAAGCCATATAGAGCGGATTGGCGGTCAGTTTATCCGCCGCGCCTCGGATCAGGGAGATATCCCGGCCCAGATTCAGCCGGCCTCCATCCCGGGAAATATACACAGGCAGACGCGCCAGGGCGTCATTGGCGAAGACCATGATCCTCGTGCCAGGGTTAATGGCCACAAAGAAAAAACTGCCCGTATATTGAGCCAGATGGCGGCTCCAGGCTTGAGTCAGATCTCGAGTCGAGCTGTCCGGGGCGCTGAGCTCATCGAGTAGCGCCGAAAAACCTTCCGGCAGTCCGGACGCGCCTTGCATCTCCAGATAAACCTGCCAGTCGCCATGTTTGCAATCAAGCACCAAGTAACTGGGGTTTTCGCTTAAAACGGCAATGCTTTCAGAGCTTGACCGGGTAGTTCTGAAAGATAGCTGTGGCAAAGCAGTTACGAGGGTTTCCGCAAGCGTCAAGACTCTTTGAGCTTGGTCTTGCGAGATACCTGACTGCTGTGTAAAGAGGTTAATTCCCGGCATTCTGTTCCTTTATCTTATGCTAATGAGCGCTACTTTCCTCTGGACAGCAGTCTATCTGTCAAGGGAAATCTGCATTCCGGATCGCCTCATTGCACGTCAGGCGGGCGATTCAGCTTTGTTTGGGCAATGTTTTCAGGATGCATTAGCCAGCTTAGGCGTGTTAGTTAGGAAAAACTTCGGAGTGTCATTACAGGATGACCATGGGGTCAGGCACCCAGAGGCTTCGGAGGCTAAAGTTCTGGAGCTTGATGGGACAGGCCCGTTGCCGGGATTAGCCGCTTCTCTTCCCCGTTGCCAGATGGTGAGCTCACGCCCCGCCTATGGCTAATTTCTGTCAGCCTCGCACATAAGCCGGACTTGGGTTGGACATGGACTGGGCATCCACGAACGAGGGAGCAGGGATGGAGAGCAAACCAAAATACCTGTGAAATAGTTTGTCGCTGTGGCACAGTAAGTTGCAGAGCGGTTTCACAAGGCTTCACAGGGCCTGTGAAGGCGCTTTGGTCATATAGCACAGCAACTTAGAGAGCGACTTCACAAATTCACAGGTACTCCTTCATAGTCCCGGGAGGAAAGACGCCTAACCCACAACGGGTCAAAAAGGATGTGAAAGAGCTTATCGCTGTGGCACAGTAAGTTACAGAGGGACTTCCAGCGCTATAATAGCGTCTGTGAAGGCGCTATACCTATACCTCACAAGGACTTAGCGAGCGATTTCACATAATTTAGGGTACTCCTCTATAGATCCGGAATATTCCAGCCTGCAGGGGGTGGTTGCAGGGTCAGCAGGATGCAGGGAGATTAAGAAGGTAATGCTGGTATTCCATATTATAAATATATTATAAAATATAAAACTATTATATATTATATACTATGTAAATATATATAATATATGTAGTTATAGATATACAGTCTTTTATTAGCACTTGCTGCTTGCCAGGGTCTATAGAGGAGTCCTGTGAATTTGTGAAACAGCTCTGTATCTCTCTGTGCCACAGTGAATAGCTGTATCACAGGCTCTTTTAGGCCTTGTGAAGGCGCTTTCTAAGTCATTGTGGGACAAGGGGAAGCTGTTTCACACCCTTTTCGGCTGTTGTGAATCAGCTCCCTGAGTATTTGCTAAATTTAGAGATGGTGCTTCAACGCCTTTGTGAAGGATGTGATTTATCTCCCCTCAGAAGCGACAAATGCTTTGCTACTGGTTCCCGGCACAAACCGGATACCGCCTCATAATATGAGGACAAATCCATTATATCAAAGAGTTATGAACCTATCTGATCTTTGCCAGCCTGATGGTATAACAATCTTTCCCCGTTTTGAGGCGGCAGAGATAGACGCCGGGGGAAACAGGCTGTCTTTGTTGGTCGAGGCCATCCCAGCAGAGTTCGTGCCGGCCCTTTTCCAGGGGAGCGTTCAGCAGGGTGCGCACTCTCTGTCCCCGCAAGTTGTAGATGGCAAGCTCCGCCTGCTGGGGGTCTTTGAGTTCAAAGTTAATCCCGGCATTGGCGGCAAAGGGATTGGGAAAAGCGCGCAGAGCAGTAATGGCGGGGGGAAGAGCCGGATCATCGGAAGCTGTGCCAGGCGCCTGAAGTTGGAGCTCGATGGCTGCCGTGCCCAGCATTCCGCGTCCCAGCGCGTCGGTCCAGGGACGGTCCGGTTCGGTGAACCAACTGTGGCCGCTGGTGCCGTTGATATCGAAGCGGATTGCCTGATATTCATAGAGGTTGAGCACCACCGCGATCTGTCCTGAAATCGGAACCTGGCTATTCACGATGTATTCAAATCTGCCGTCCATGGGAGAAAAGATGTTGCCGATGTCGAGCAGGACTTCGCCGACGATGGCGCTGGGGGAAAAGCGATGTATCTTTGCGTTCACCAGTCCCGGTTCCGCGGGAAATCCCCAGGGATCCGCGAAGGCATCGAAGGCCAGTTGTTTCACAAGGTAGGGTTGATCTCCCAAATCAAGGTCCAGCGCCACCTGGATGGGCACCGCGCCGCGGCTGTAATCGTCCCACACAGGAGATTCACTGAGCCAGGAAAACCAGGTCGGTTGCAGCGGATCCACCACCCGGACGCGGGCCAGGGCGCTGGATTCCAGGCCGGCGTCGTTGACCGCGCGGACCATGATCGTGTGGGGACCCGGAACCAGCCAGCCGTCCGGGATCGTGATGGCCCAGGGAGCGGCGTAGGAAGTACCGATGGTGATATCGTCAAAGCTGAATTCCACCAGGCTGATGCTGGCGCCGGGAGACTGGATTTGCGCCGAGATGAGGTTGTCGTCCGCGGAGAGGATGGCTCCGTCGGCCGGAATGAGTTCCGAAATCAGAGGCGGAAGGGACGCGGCAGGGGTGGAAACGGTGAAGCTGATGGTGTCGAGGGCCTCGGAGATGCTGTGAATATTTACCGCGGTGGGGGTGCCATAGCAGAGGAAACAGAAGGGATCTGTATATTGGTTGAATTCGGTGCGGCAGTTCTGAGCGCTGAAGGTGGCCTCAAAGATGGAGCCGTTGACGTTCTGAGAACCTCCCGGGCGGTAGATATAGACCTCATCCGGCGGTCCTTCGGAGTTTCCGCTTTGGGTGGAATTGATCCGGTAGATCAGAAGCCCTGAGCCGGGCAAATATTCCTCAAAGATGTCAGAGCCGCGTTGGCGGTATTCGAGCACCAGATATTCGGTGGGGGTGAGATCGATCCGATAGGCGTTATTGATGGGCGAGGTGATGGGGTTCAGGGTGTAGGTTCCCGGCCCGATCGAGGGTATGGCGTCGATCCAGCCACCATATTGGTACTTCATGTGCATGCCCATGTGCGCGCCTCCGCTTTCCATAATATCCCAGCAGCCGGCGGGGGTGATGCCGTCAAAATTGTAACGATAGAGGTCTGGAGCGCCAACGCTGTGGAACATTTCGTGGCAGATGGTGCGGACACCGTTTTGGTTTTCCGGCTGGAAGGTGAAATCCCAGACCATCTTGCCGTTGATATAGACGTCCTGGGAGTAAAGCGCCCAGCGATGCGCCCAAAGCAAGTCCGCCCAGGCGGAATGGGGACCGCGGACCACGAAACAGACGTTATCCACATATTGGTCGTTATCCGCGTCGATATTGAGGGAGGCCGGCACCTGGGAAGCAATGGAGTTCATTGCGTCGGCCAGGAGCTGGTGTTCACGGTCGGTGCGTTGGTAATCCTGGTAGCCAAGCGGATTGGTGACCGCGTTGTAGGGCAGAAAATAGGCCCGGGGATGGCTGTCTGTGTAGGAAAGATTGACCTCCGGGACGCAGTCTGGATAGTGATGGGAAACATAATCCAACTGGCTGTAGCTCACTTGGTGAAAATAGTTGCGCAAAGAGACATCATCCTCTTGGGGGGCGTTGAATTTGGCGTCGTAAAAGGAGCGGGGTTCGCTGAACTCCGTCTGGTCGCTGAATCTGATATAGACCACCAGGTTGTTCACGGTGCCGGTTTGCGGGCCTCTGGCGCCGGAGCGGGCGTGGGAGTGCATAAAATCCACCTTCTGGCGGTAACGCCGCGGGGAGATGTTGATTCCCGGCTCCAGGCCCAAGTCCCGCGGAGAGGCGGAACCAACCCTGTACTGGGAAGGCGAGGGTTCGCCGCCGACGTGGATGGCATAGTAGAAATAGCCGTCGGAGGGGCTTTGGATGATGGTGAAGCCCTCGGCATCGTGCAGACGGTTGGCATATTCGTCCCCGGAAGCATACAGGGCAAGGCTGGAACCGTCCGGCTGAATCACCTCGGTGGGCAGATTGTCAAAATTGGCCGCGGCCAGAAACAGCGGCAACAGGCAGAAAATCGGGATCAGATAGTTTTTCATCTTTCCTCCACACTTTAGATATGCAATTTCCAAGCCGGAATCCTGTAAAGCAAAACTTTAGATTGACAGATATCCGTGCCCTGCCAGCCTCTTCCAGAGGGGAAATCTTCCCCCAGGGAGGTTCAGATGAAAAAGATACTGGCTCTGCTGCTGCTTATGTTTGGAGCGGCGTCTGGCTTCGCCGGCTCGGTCTATGTGCTGAAAAATGGCCAGCCGGACCTCAAGGTCTGGGTCTGCGAATACAAGAGCGAGGCGGATCTCTGCGTCTGGGTGGCGGACTATCGCTCCCAGGCCCAAAATAAGGATAAAATCTGGTTTTTTGAAGAATACAAGAGCAGGGCGGATTTCACGGTTCAGATCGTGAAATATAAGTCCCAGGCGGATCTGAAGGTGTATTACGTAAGATACCGCTCCGAGGCCGGCTGGCGCAAATCCCATCCCTGGACAGGCCGGCTGCGTTAGCCTGGCAGCCACTTGGATAAAGAAATCCAGACAAAGTCACCCTCGGCCCGTATAAAATTTGATTGACAAAAATCCCCAGCTTTTTGGGATGGCATTCCTGACACGGGTGATTAGCTCAGCTTGGTTAGAGCGCTACGTTGACATCGTAGAGGTCACTGGTTCGAGTCCAGTATCACCCACCACCTCTTTTATGGGGTGATTAGCTCAGCTGGTTAGAGCGCTACGTTCACATCGTAGAGGTCACTGGTTCGAATCCAGTATCACCCACCATCACCCTTCCGATACATCCCCATTTTGGTAAATCCCCGTCCCTCATTTTGTTCACAAACGACAAAATTCATCCCTGATTAAAGGCCGTTTTAGCCCTTTATAAGCGAGTCAGGGAAAAAAGCATTTGACAATTAAGGCATCTTTTGCGGTGATGCAACCTAATGAGTAAATAAACCTCAATATGGCACAGGAGTAAGCGTGTGAAGTTGAACATACGTCTTTTAAGTCTGACGATTTTGCTCGGTTTGGTGGCCTTTGGCTGCACCGGACCGGACAAAGCTGATCAGAGTAAGCTTGGCAAACTGACCGTGGACAGTCTGAAAGTGGAGGACATTCCCGCGGACGGCGGCGACGGCCTGTTGCTGAGCTGGAAACCCCTGCCCAAGGAACGCAGAGTCCAGGAATACCGCGTCTATCGCGGAGTTCATCCGGATACTCTGTTCTTCCTGGCTTCGGTGCAGGTGAACGTGAAAACAGGCGTGGCCACAGACCAGATGTTCTATTACGATAGCGGCTACAGCCCTCTCATCAGTCTGGATTCGCCCAGCAAGCTCAAAAATGAGCGAGGCGCCAAAGGTAGCAACCTATACAGCGGCGTCCCGCGTGACGGAGCACTGGCGGCCAGGCTCAGCGAGTGTTTCAGCCTATACACGCAAAAGGATGCCAGTGATTATTATCACCCCACCCTGAAAGCTTTTTCCGCAGACAAAGAGGACAAAACGGTCTATGCCGGGATGAAATTTAACCGGCAGACGATTCTGGCCTCCCTGCAGAGCCCGCAGCCCGGAGCCGAACCCGTTAACTATTATTATACGGTGGTTCCGGTCAACGAACGCAATCAATATCTGGGCATCGCCAAACCCGTGAGCGGATATCCCCTCGACGACGCTCCAGGAGCCTCGCCCGAGCTGCATTGCGTTGCGCTGGCGGACACTGAAGAGCTGAGATTCGAGTGGGAATATCCCCTCAACAACGGTGATATTGGCTCCTACGCCATCTATCCACAGGCTTCCGAATCCAGTCCTCCGGGAAATCCTCTGATCCAGGGCCCCATCGGAGGCGGAGGGCTGAAGAACAACTGCGTGGTGGACAAAGCCTATCTCGCCAGCGCGGGATTGACGTCAAGCTGGCAGCAACTGATCAATTCCGGCTACGTTATCCAGTTTGTCGATTTTGCCGGCAACCCATCCCCGTTCAGCCCACTGTCCTCGCCAATCCTGACCAACACCTCAGCCCTGCCCAAAAAGGCCAATTTCCGGGTGGAAGACAAGCCGATTGACAAGGGCGACAGGATCACGGTGATCTGGCAGGAGCCGGTGGTTTCCATCACCAAGACTTCCGCCCTGAACAAAAAGGGCACGAAACTGAAAGTGAACTATCAGGTCAATAAAATCGATGCCCAGAAGATCAACAATATCTACTTCGAGTTCTTTGAGCCTGGAAAGAATGTAGCTTTTGCCAAGATCAACGAATTTTACCAAGACAACATCATAAATCTGAATATCGACCCGAAATATTCACTTAAAAACGGCAAGCTGCCTCAAGACAGCCTGAAAGTAAAGATCACCATCGCCACCCAGCCCTATAAGCTGAATCCCAGAAACGGCCGGATTCTCTATGAGAAAACCAAGCTGGTGGAGAATTACGAGTTTGTCCAATACCTGAAACCAGACCCCGGCATGATGTCCTATATGCCCACCCGGGAACTGCTCCTGAACGGCGTGGATATCGCCGGCATCAACAGTGTGGTCTATCGCAAAGGCTACCGGGGCAAGTCCTTCGGCCAGGTTAAAAGCACCACCGCTTATGAAAACTACCTCGATGTGACTATCAACTACGTCGCTTCGATCGGTCAGCCGGTGCAGGGCTTCAACTTTGTGAAAGGTGATTCACTTCACACCTATATGAATGGACAGCGCTATTCACGCAAGCTGGCCAAAGGCGAAAAACCCCAGGATCTGGCGCTGATGAGTTCGGATATCGACCTCACCCTGGATCTCGAAAGCGAAAGCACCCTGAGCAGCAGCATCTATCTGGATGAGGCCAAAAAGAAACTCCCGGATCTGAAAGCGGATTTGGCAGATCTGCAGGAGGAACTGAAAGTAAACACCAGTTCCCTGGCCACCGCCCGTCCGGATTCTGCCAAGGTTCTGGAAGGCATCATGGCTGCCCAGACCCAAAAGATTGAGAATCTGGAAAAACAGATCAAAGCCTATACAGACAATCCCACCTACCAGAAAACCCTGAAAGCCAAAAGTAATCGCTCTCTGATGCGCTATGTGGCATCAGTGCGGGAACCCGAACAGCGGATGCACAACTATTCGATCATCCGGACCAACGGCAAAGGCCTGTTCACAGAATCCGATCCGGACACCCTCGCAACCGGTGAATACGCCTATTACTCGCCGATTTCCAACTGGTTCGACTGGAGCAAACTCTTCACCCTCTTCGCCGTGATCATCTTCGGCGTGATGGTGGTGTTGTTTGTGCATCTGGCCAAGAAGGGTAAAAACCTTTATATGCGCCCCATCGCCGGCTGGGAAGAGATCGACAACGCCACCGGCCGCGCCTCCGAATTGGGACGTCCAATGCTCTACTGCATGGGCAACGGCGGCCTTTCAGACATGGCCACCCTCGCCTCGATGGGAATCCTGAGCCTCGTGGCCAAAAAAGCCGCGGAATACGACACCAGGCTGATCGTGCCGTGTTACGACTACATCGTGATGCCCATCGCCCAGGAGATCGTCCGCGAAGCTCACTACGCTGTGGGACGCCCGGACAGCTTTGACAAGAATGACGTCTTTTACCTCACCTCCGTGCAGTTCGCCTACGTGGCCGGTGTGAACGGTATCATGATCCGCGAAAAGATGGCGACCAACTTCTTCCTGGGCTATTTCGCCGCCGAGGCTCTGCTCATGACGGAGACCGGGAACGCAGTCGGCGCCATGCAAATCGCCGGCTCAGACGCCATCACCCAGATTCCGTTCTTCATCACCACCTGCGACTACACCCTGATCGGCGAGGAGCTCTATGCCGCCTCTGCCTACCTGAACCGTGAACCGATGCTGCTGGGAACCCTCAAGGCCCAGGACTATTTCAAACTCCTGCTCCTGTTCTTCATCATCACCGGCGCCGTTCTGGCCAGTTTCCAGCTGACCGGCTTAATGCAACTTTTCCCCTTAAAATAAAGAGGTCTTAAAATGAAGAAGACAATACCCCTGTTGATCGTGATAATCGGTGGATTCATCTGGCTTGGCTGGGTGTTCATCCCCCATAGGTTGTTCCAGGACGTTTTCTACTACGATTTTTACCTGCCCTGGGTACGCGCTATGGCACCCTTCGGAATGCTGCTGGGCGTGATGAGCCTTTCCATGATGCACTATGGTAAGATCAAACGCAGAGCGCCCAAATGGCAATACAGTTTCTTCTTTTTTGCCGGTTTCGTAGCCACTTCACTGGCTGGCTTCATCGGCGGTACGCAGAAAGGCGGCCTCTATATGTGGCTGTTTGAAAACCTGCAGATGCCGATGAGCGCCACGATGTTTTCGCTGCTGGCCTTTTACATGGCTTCCGCGGCCTACAAAGCCTTCCGCGCCAGATCGGCCGAAGCCACTGTCTTGCTGGTCGCCGCCATCGTGGTGATGCTGGCTCAGGTGCCGCTGGGCGTGAAACTCAGCAAACACCTGCCGGATATCTCCCAATGGATCCTGGATGTGCCAAACCTGGCCTCCAAACGCGGGATCATGCTTGGCGTGGGACTCGGCAGCGTGGCCACAACCCTGAAGATACTGCTGGGAATTGAACGTTCCTATCTGGGAGGAGATTGATCATGGAAGAAAAACTGACTTTGTTCGAACGCCTCCAAAAGCTTGACCGCCGCTGGATCTACATCGTTGTCGCCCTGGCCATCATCATTCCCCTGATGCTGCCCTACAACTCCGACAACGTAACCTCTCCGCCCACCGAAAACGTCTATCAGATGGTCGATTCCTTCGCCGGACGCGAAGACCGCGCCATCCTGATGAGCTTTTTTCACGACGCCTCCACCATGCCGGAACTCTATCCGATGCAGATTGCCATCATCCGGCACTGCTTTGAGCGCAACATTAAGGTGTTTTTCCTCTCCTTCCTGCCCACCGGAGCACCCATCATCGATATGGCGATCAACACGGTGAAAGAAGAGTATCCCAACATCAAAAGCGGAACCGACTATTGCAATTTTGGCTATATCCCCGCCTCCCTGATTATGGCCACCGTGATCGGTATGGGCGATAACATCGCCACCGCCGTTCCCACCGACGCCGAAGGCCGCAAGGTCGAAAA
>CAXYWN010000030.1:0-13194 GCA_964292625.1 uncultured bacterium | reverse complement strand
GCCAACGTGCAGTGTGGCAATGCGAAGCGAGGTACACGATGACTCTAATAAAAGGTAAAAAGCAGCGTATTCTGGCAGCGGCGATTGAACTTTTCACCCGCTGGGGATACGACAAGACGTCTCTGGATGAGATTGCCAGAGCTGCTCATATCTCCAAAGGCTCGATCTATTATTACTTTTCGAGCAAGGAGAATCTGTTTATCGATGCGATCCGGTTGAAGGCGGAAGAACTCTTTAAAGCATTGGATACAGAAATCAGTTCGGCGGCTAATTTTGCCGATAAGATCTCATGTTGCCTGCGTCTACCCATGATTTACATTTTTGAAAACATGCCCATCCTGATTGTGGCTTTGCATCAGATTCCCTCGGATTACCTGGAGAATCTGGAAGAAATTCGCAACGAATACCGATCCAGGATGAGTGCCACGCTGGCTGGCGTCATCGACTTTGGTAAGTCCCTGGGGATTATCAATGACTGGGTTGATTCCCAGCGATTCAGCGATATTATTAATGACTGGTTTATGATGGGAGAATCTTGGATTGACGCCAGCGACAAAGACAAGATCATCCAGCGTATCGAGCGCGACCACGACCTGATCGTGAAGCTGCTGCTATACGGAATCATCAAACCGGGCATGGAAGAACAAATCACGGCCACTGTCGTGACGAGGAAGAAAAAATGAAAAAACTTATCCTAAATGTCCTGATCTGTTTGACGGTATCCTCCATGCTGGCGATCAGCCTGGATGAAAGCCTGGATTTGGCGCGTCAAAACAACAGGACCCTGTTGATGGCGAGGGAAGAGACGAGCAAGGCGGAACAATCCTACCAGGATGTCCGCGGCAACTTTTTCCCCCAACTCAATCTGGTGGGTGCCTATGGGCTGAGCAAAACGTATCTGCCTGATGCGGTTCTAACTGACCCCATCGACCTCACCCAGTATATCAATCCCATGACGGCCAGCGACAACGATTATATGCTGGCTGGGGCTATTTCCGGCATTGCGAACCAACTCATGCCCACTCCAACTTTGGAGGAAGGCTCGCTGGCTTTGTCGCTGCAGCTGGAGCAAGTCCTCTTTGCCGGGGGTAAGCTCTGGTATGGCAGCAAGGCGCTGGACCGCAACATCCAGGTGCAAAGGCTTGGCTACAGGGTGCGCGAGAAGCAATTATTCCTGGAGGTAACCCAATCTTTTTACTCCTACCTTCTGGCTGATAAAATGGTCCAGGTTCAGGAACAGGCATTGGGGACTGCCCGCAAACATTTGGCGCGGGCTGAAGCCTTTTCAAATGAGGGAATGGTGGCGGAGTTTGAACTTCTGCAAGCCAGGCTTGAGATCGCCAAGCTGGAGCCGCAGCTATTGCTGTTCAGAAACAATCGCGATCTGGTTTTGGCCAACTTCCGCACCTTGATCGGCAACCGGGATGAAGACAGCGTCCCCGAGGGCGAATTTGTTTTGCCTTCCAGCCTCGTTTTGAGTTTGGCTGAAGCTCTGGACACAGGCGTGGAAAACCGCGCGGAACTCGAAATGGCTGCCTTGGCCACAGACATCTGGAACCTGCAATGGCAAGCTGAAAAGGGCAATTTCCTCCCCAAGCTGGCCTTGCAAGCCAGCGCTTCACTCTATACCAAGGCGGATGAATATGCCATCCGTAAAGATGATTTCGGCACCAGTTACAGTGTGGGTATAGGTATCTCTTTTCCTTTGTTCTCTGGGCTTTCAGACCTTGCCAAGCGCCGCTACGCCGAGCATAACTATCTTCAGGCAAGACTCCAGGAGATGGACGCGGAAGATATGATCCGCCTCGAGATCACCCAAAACTATCAGAAACTGCGCTTCGCCGAAGAAAACTATTGGGTTCAGGAACAAAACATCAAAATGGCAGAACGCGGTCTGCAGCTTGCTCAGATTCGCTATGAAAATCAGGTGGGCATTCAGCTCGAAGTATTTGACGCCCAAACCACCTTGTCCGCAATCAGGCTGCAATATTTGAAGGCCATATATGACGTGATTATCGCCACCATGGAACTTCAAAAGGCCATAGAAATAGTATTATAATGGAGACACTCATGAAAAAGATAACGATCATCGGCCTCATTGGCATGCTCATGCTGATCAGCTCATGTGGCAAGAAAGACAGCGGGTCCGGAAGTATGGAACAGCTACATAAGACACAGGGCATTCCGGTAAGGTTGCAGACTGTGGAATTGCAGAAATTCGGCCGTGAACTCTCATACAGCGCGGCTTTGGGTGGCATTGAGGAATCCTATGGCCAGGCGATGCTGGCTGAGACTGTGGCTTCCGTGAATGCCCGGATTGGAGACCGCGTTAGCGCCGGTCAGGTGATTGTCTCCTTTCCCCGCAGCACCCCATCCGCCCAGTATAATCAGGCTTCCACCGGATTGGACGCCACCCGGCAAGCCTATAATAGGATGCAAAACCTTTTCACCCAGGGAGCAATCTCCAGGCAGGACCTGGACAATGTGGAAACCCAATACAAGCTCGCCCAGGCAAATCTCAAAACCAGCGAAGAGTTGATCAACGTCCGCGCTCCCATCAGCGGCATTCTCACCACCATGAGCGTAAGCCCGGGCGACCGCAGCTATCCAGGCCAGATGCTGTTCACAGTCTCCAGTGCCAATGGTTACAAGGCAAAGCTGATGGTCCCGGACAAAGAGGCACGCAGCCTGCAGGTTGGGACTCCAGCCACCGCCACTTGGGGCGGAGTGGAACTATCCGGGAAGGTCACCAAGCTTTCCCTGGCTCTGGATCCGTATATGAAAGCCGTGCCGGTGGAAGTTAGCTTCCCGGGCACCAAAGAGCGGATCAGTTTTGGCTCCACAGCCCGGATCACGCTGAATACCATGGCCAAGGACGATGTGGTGGTGATCAACCGCGAGTTTCTCGTCACCAAAGACAATCAAACCTACGTCTGGGTAGATGTTAACAACCGTGCCACGCTACGCCAGATCACTACCGGGATGGACAACCAACTGCAGTATGAAGTGCTGTCCGGTCTCCAGCCCGGCGATAAGTTAATCGTGGAAGGACTTAATCTGTTGAGCGAAAATGCGCCACTAAAGATTTTGGAATAGGGGGCGGCAATGTTCCTATCAGATCTTTCAATAAAGCGCCCGATACTTGTCGGGATGGCTATCCTGGTATTTGTGGTCTTTGGCGCGATGGCCTATTTTTCCATGCCGCTAAACCTGATGCCGGATGTCAACCTGCCTTTCGTCGTCATTCAAACCGTCTATCCCGGGGCCGGCCCCAGTGAGGTGGAAACCCAGGTTACCAAGAGGATTGAGGACGCCATAACCACAGTAAGTATGGTGGATTACACCCAGTCCTATTCTCTTGAAAACGTCAGCATCATCATTGTGGCTTTCAAGATGCAGAAAAACGCTGATATAGCCAATCAGGAGATTAAGGACACGGTGGATGGCATCAGCCGCGATCTTCCTGCCAGCGCGGAGCGACCGCTGATCCGGAAATTGGATTACAACGCCATGCCCTTCATGGACATTGTCCTCTCGGGAAATCTGGATGGACGTGAGCTCTATGAATTGGCGGAAACCAAGCTTAAGGACCGCTTCGGCCAGATTGCCGGGGTGGGCGAAATCGCCATCACAGGCGGAAACAAGCGCCAGATCGAGGTTAACCTCGACGAACAGGTGGTCTTCCAAAATCGGATTTCGATGGCTCAGCTAATGCAGGTGCTCGCCGGACAAAACCTCGATATGCCCGCCGGCAATTTCAAAAGCGGCTCGCAGGAATATTCCGTGCACCTCAAAGGCCAATTCGAGAGCCGGGACGCGCACGGAGATGCCGACATTCCCACCGCCACAGGTTTTAAAAAACTCCGTGACCTGGCCGAAATCACCGACGGCGCCGAGGAAGTCCGCAGCCGGGCAATTTATTACAATATCCCCACCAAAAATCTCCAGGATAATATCGTACGCCTTTCAGTGACCAGCGCCCCGGACGGCAACGTGGTATCCATCGCCAAGGAAGTCAAAAAAGAGCTGCCGGGCATCCGCGAAACTTTGCCTGAAGGCGCCAAACTGGATGTGGTGCGGGACGACTCGGACTTCATCAAAGGCACGGTGAATGACACCTTCACCAACATCTGGATGGGTATCATCCTCACCGGACTGATCTTGCTGCTGTTCTTGCATGACGCGCGTTCAACGCTGATTGTGGGGCTGTCCATGCCGGTTTCCATCATCTCCACCCTCATGTTTCTCAAGATCGCCGGTTTCAGCTTCAACCTGCTTACCCTGATCGGTATTTCCACCTCAGTAGGTATCCTGGTCACCAACTCCGTGGTGGTGATCGAGAACATCTTCCGCTATCGCGATGCCGGGTTAAACCGGCGTGAAGCGGCCGCCCGCGGAACTTCTGAGATCGCCCTGCCTGTTCTGGCCAGTACTCTGACCAACATCGTGGTCTTCATTCCGATTGCCCTGATGGGTTCTCTGGTGGGACAGTTTTTCCGCGAATTTGCGCTCACCGTGGCTTTTGCCACCATCTTCTCCCTGATCACGGCGTTCACCCTGACTCCGATGCTGGCTTCACGCATCATCCCGGAGGACGTCAAAAAACACAAGTTCGGCCTCGCCTTCGATAAGTATTTCGGCAAGTTTGCCGCGCTCTACAAACGCTTCCTGGGCTCGGTGCTGAGTTCCAAGAAACGCAGCCGCAATATCATCTTCATTGCAGTTGCGATCTTGCTGGCCAGCTTTTTGCTTATTCCCGCCATCGGCATAGAATTTATACCGGAAATGGACCAGGCAGAGCTGAGCATCCGGGTGGAACTGCCCCAGGGTTACAATCTGGAACAGACCAGCCAGGTCTATGAAGAGATTCACCAGCGCCTGGGCCAATACAAAGAGATCGAGCATGTGCTCACCAACCTGGGTTCTGCCGGCAATATGGACACCGGCACCAATATCGGCTCGTCCATAGCCAAGCTGGTCCCAGCCAACAAACGTAAACTCTCCTCCAAACGAGTGGCAGGAAAAGTGCTCAAAAGCCTGTCGGACATCCCCAACGCCAAAATTTCGGTTGCCGCAATCAGCTCCGGTTTTGGAGAAGATTCCGGCCTGGAGTTTTATATTCAGGGACAGGAGACTGCCACCCTGGAAAAAATCAAGGATGAAATCCTGCTGAAGATCAAGGATATCCCCGGAATCCTCAATCTGGACACCAGCACCCGCAGCGGCAGCATGGTGCTCACTGTTATACCAAAACGCGCCGAAATGTCCGCGGTGGGCGCCACGGTCTATGATCTGGCGCTGGCTCTGCGCGGTGCCGTTGAAGGCATGGTTTCCACCCAATATCACGAGGACGACAACGTCTATGACATCAAGGTATCCCTCGACGAAACGTCTGTTGATTCACCCGACAAGATCCAGAATCTCACCGTTGTCATCCAGGGACAGCCATATCTGCTCACCCAACTGGCCGAGCTGAATTTTGAGCCTGGAACCAGTCGCATCACTCATCAGGACAGAAACAAATCGGTGGTCTTCAAGGCCGACGTTGCCGAAGGGTTCAGCCTGGGTAAAGTGATGGCAGAAGTGAACAAGCGGGTCGGCGCTTACAAATTCCCCTCCGGATACAAAATGGTTTGGGGCGGCACCGGCGAGATGCTGAACGATGCGCTGCTTGCCATGCTCAAAACGTTCATCCTCGCCATCTTGCTCACTTATATGTTGCTGGCCGCGATTCTGGAAAGCTTCGTGCAGCCCATCTTCATCATGGCAACGGTCCCGCTGGCCCTGGTCGGCGTGATTTTGGCACTATTGATCAGCGGACAGACCCTTAATCTTGTCTCCATGATGAGCGTCATCATGCTGGTGGGAATCGTTGTGAACAATGCCATCCTCCTGCTGGGACACGCCAATATGCGTCACAAGGAAGGGATCAGCCCCCACGACGCCTTGCTGGAAGCAGGCGAGGCCAAACTCAAGCCCATCATCATGAGCACCCTGGCCATCGCCATCGGAATGCTACCCATGGCTTTGGGTATCGGCTCTGCCGGAAAAGAACTGCGCATGCCAATGGGCATCGTCAGCATCGGGGGATTGCTGGTCTCTGCCTTCCTCACTCTGGTGATTATTCCAGCCTTCTATTACCTTACCACCAAACAGAAAAAAGAAGAGGAATATGAGGCGGAATGAGATGTTTCACAGGTCCCTGGGTTTTAGCCAGGCGGCTTGTCTGTATTGCCCTTTACGGGGTGATAATGTAAACTGAATTATTCCTGAGCGCATCAAAGTATAAGAAACCCTGCCGCTCTTGACATTGCCAAGCCGGCACCGCTCCCTGGATTAACTGGGGATGCAGTGCTGGTTTTGCTTTGTCAGAGACTATCAGAGCTCCCTGGATTAACTGGGGATACAGTGCCAGCCAAAGTAATAAGCCCGGAGGGCGACAGACTGATAGCGAGGGTGCGTAAGCCCCTCGTAACCCAAGCCGGACAATCATCAGAGCCCCCTGTGGGCGACAGAACGATAGGGAGGGTGTGAAGCGTAGCGGACCCCCCCGTTACGAAGGTTTATTCACCCATCTAAGAGGCCCCACCCCTCCCCGGGAAAACCTGATGGTTTTTCCGGGGAGGGGTGGGGAAATACGATGTAAAACGGCACGGCTCTCTTTACGAGGGGCTTGATTCGCTCCGCTCATCCGCACCCTCGCTATCGTGCTTACGCCCTCCGGGCTGATCTGCCTGGAAATCCGGGAGGCGCTGATACTTGACCAGCAAGCATCAGCCCCGCTATGCGTTTGGACATTTTGTAGTTTTATGGGCTGGATTCCGGGCTCGGCTCCAAAAAGCCGCCCCGGAATGACAATGGCGAGTTTTGGGTGGATTAATGGCGGGGTTTGGGCGGATGGAAAGCCGAGAAGTGTCCCATATTTGTCACATTACACCAAGCAAACATCACGCCGCTGTTTACGCAATATGATTCACCCGCAGCCGAGATTTTTCTTGACATCCACAGGACAAACCCAATAATTGTTGCATGCGTAAATCTAAAGTCAGCCCCAGCCAATTCCCCTGCCTTGGGAATCGTTTGTGCTTATGCCTGCTTATCTTACTGGCCGCCGCTTCCCTGCCGCCTTTACAAGCAACCGAACTTCAGCTTCAGGAAGTATCGCGCTTTGCCTTCTCTTCGCACGATATGGCTACGTATCGGGAACCGGTGATCCAATATCCATATATCTATATGCCAAATAGTTATGGATTCCAGGTCTGCCTTTGGGACAGCCTCGCCAACACTTTCACAGAGATCGCCAATTACGGCGTGGCGGGTTCGGTGAACGAGATTAGAGCCTGGCAGCAATACCTGTTTCTGGCGGTGAGCTACAATCATTTTGAAGATATGGGACCTGACACGCCTGCCCTTTACAGGGTGGACATCTCCGATCCCTGGCACCCCCAAGCGGCGGGGTTCATCAGCGCCGGCGAAGGTTTGACGAAGTATGGAAACCTTCACGTGGTAAACAACACCCTCTTGGCGCACAAAGAACAATATGGGATGCTGACAGGCCTGGTTCTGATCGACCCGGCCGGCCTTGGCGAGATTGGCTTCTACCCCCCTCATTACCGGTTTGAGGTGATCCGGGACCAGTTTGTGATCACCCGACCTCAGTCAACGAACCATTTCAGCGTTTTCGCTGTCAACCCCGCCACCGGTTTGGAAGCTCTGGGCTCAATCAGCCTGCCTCACTATGCGATAAACACCTTTCCCCTCATCTTCGACCGGGGAGATAATATCGTTGCAACTCAATGCGGAGAAGGCATAAAATTGTGGGATACAAGCGATATCCTCAACTGGCAACTGCTGTCCGAAATCTCCCATCCCTTTTCGGCGCGAGGCGTATTCTCTGGCGCTTGGCTGGTCGGGGCAAACTATGAAGTTGCGCAAAACGTCACCCGGTTTTACATCTATGATATAGCTGACCTGACCAATCCTGTTTTGACCAATGCTTGCGATTATCCCTCAGGTTTGGATTACCCTCCCGGCGGGGTGGAGAGGATAACTACTCACGGGAGTTTTCTATTTCACTGCTGCATGAATCAGGGCTGCGTCTGCCTCCGGCTGGAGACTTTCGGCGCCATGTCCTTTGTGGCAAGGTGCTACCGGTTTAGCCTATCTACGGGTCATGCCCGCAAGTATGGAAATTTCGTTTTGCGGGGTTTCTATAGCGAAGGCCTGGCCTGTTTCGACATTTCCAATCCTCAGAACCCCAGCTATGCATTTACGCTCTTCGCTGGCAATACTGTCAGGATGGATATCAATGGAGATTTCATGCTGGCCTTGGTGCAACCGAATGACCATGGGGCGCCTTCTGCAAGGATTTACAATATCAGCGATACACAAAATCCCCAGCTGGTCAGCTCCTTCCCCCACATCCAGGGGACAACGGTGTTTTTCAATTACGAGGAACCGCTTAGTTTTTACAGGCTGGATAACGCGTCCAATACGCTGCAAAAATACACGATTACAAACAACGTGGCCTTCCCCGTGCTGTCTTACAATGTCCCGGAGGATCTGTTCTACCCAACCTTCGTGAATGGACTGCTCCACCTCTCACGTTTGACCGCAGAGGGCTATCTGGGCGAGCTTTACATCTACAGCGGATTTCCCGATAATGAACCACAGGCGCCGGTCTTTATTCCCCAGTTCTTTGGGTCTTCATATCTGGATATGTACAATGCCGGGGAATACGCTTTCGTCCGGACCATCCATCCCGCGATTCCAGCCCTGTTCTACAATTCCGCATCCACCTTACGGGTGAAATCAGATATCTTTGGCTTTAACTTCCGCAACTATGTCTGCATCGGCCACCAGACAGGAGTGAGTTTTTACGATTACAGCAACGCGGCCGGAACCTACGTCTGGCACGACGCAGACCTGTTTGTTCCGCAGTTCTCCTACCCCGGCCATATCGACTGGGACGACGATTTTCTTTACCTTTCCTGCAATGACCATGTAGTGATTTACGCCTACGATTTAAACTCGGATAATGGCGATGTCACAAGTCCCGCCGTGGCGCGCCTGAACTGCTATCCCAACCCCTTTTCCCGGGAATTGCAGGTTCGCCTGGATCTGAAAGAAGCCGGCCACTGCTCCCTCGATGTTTACAATCTGCGCGGACAACTGGTGCGTCACCTGCATTCCGGCCTCCTGCCCCTGGGGGAATATGCCACCGCCTGGGACGGCCAAGATGGAGCCGGAAAGCGCCTTGCCGCAGGCATTTATCTGATCCGCGCCACAACTCCATCCGGTCGGGAGACGCGGAAGCTGCTGCTCCATAGATGAAGGCCTGAAATAACGCCAAGCTATCCGTTACAGAAGACTAATTATCTCATCCGTGGCCGCACGCCACACCCTAAAAAGTCCTGTAGGGACGTCATTTTAAATAGAAAACAACATCGAAAAGCAGCCTGAGTCTCGTAGAGACGGCATATTATAGCGAGACGAACCGATTACTTTTTTATGTCGTCCCGCCGGGACTAAGAGGCAAGTCCCGGGAACGTTTTTCTCTCTAAAATAGCGTCCCGGTGGGACTCTTCAAGGCATGCCCTGCGGGCATAGTTTATTCCAACTACACCATACTTTCGGGCTTTTCATAAATAATGAGGGAAGGTCCTTGCGCTTTTCCTCTTGACAAAATAGCTTGTCTGCAAATATATTGAAAGATTGAATTTAAGACCTCAAAGGAGAACCTATGGCACTGTTGCTGAAGACCACCAAGTTCATGGAGTCGCAGATCGATTCTTTTCTGGATGTGGTGAGCGATTCCGCCCTGCTCTTCCAGCTTGCGGTGGAGGATTACCTGCAGGGGCGGTTCGCGCAGTTTGAAGAGCGGCTGAATCTGATCCGCGAAAACGAGAAGAAAGCCGACGACCTGCGCGTGGCGATCGAACGCTACCTCTATGAACGCACCCTGATCCCGGAAAACCGCGGCGACGTGCTGGCCATTTTGGAAAACACGGACGAAGTGATGGACAACATCAAGGACACCCTGATGCATTTTTCCATCGAAATGCCCCAGATTCCGGATATTTTGGGCGATCTTTGGACCCAGACCACGCGCGCATCCACAGCCGCGGTGGAGCAGCTCACCTATGCCGTGCGTTCCTTTTTCCGCGATCTTTCCCAGGTGAACAACTTCATCCACAAGGTCTATTTCTTTGAGCGGGAGGCCGATCAACTGGGCGAAAAACTGCGCCGCCTGATCTTTGCCCAGGAGATGGACCTGGCCCGCAAAAGCCATCTACGCTGGTTTGCCATCCACATAGAGCAAATCTCGGATTACGCCCAGGCCGTCTGCGACCGGCTGTCCATCTACACCATCAAAAGGCAGCTTTAATCTCTAAATGATCTATATTTATCTGCTCAGCGGATTGTTCATAGGTTGGTCCCTGGGGGCAAACGATACCGGCAATATCTTCGGCGCCGCGGTCTCCACCCGCATGATCAGATTTAAACATGCCGCCCTGATCGCCTCCATTTTCTATTTCCTGGGCGCCGTTTTGGAAGGCAGCGGACCCTCCGGCACCTTGGGACGCCTGGGTTCCGTCGATGCCCTCGGAGGAGCTTTCACCGTGGCGCTGGCTGCCGCTTTGGCCATCTTGGTGATTGTGCGCCTGGGGATTCCGGTCTCGGTCTCGCAGACCATCGTGGGCGCCCTGATTGGCTGGAACTACTTTTCCGGCCGGCTCACCAACTTCAATTCCCTGATCACCATAGCCAGCAGTTGGGTGATCGCCTTTATGATCTCCGCCGGAGTCGCCGCGCTGCTCTTCTACGTTGTGCGCCGCTGGATCAACAATTCCAAACGCCACCTGCTGGAACAGGACATGATCATCCGTTATGCCCTGATCGTGTTCGGCGCCATCGGAGCCTATTTCTTGGGTGCCAATACCATCGCCAACGCCGTCGGGGTCTTTGTTCCGGTCACGCCCTTCAAGGATCTGGCGATCGGGTCGCTGTTCGTGCTCTCCGGAGTGCAGCAACTCTATATCATCGGCGCGTTATCCGTGGTGCTGGGCATTTACACCTTTTCCCACCGCGTGATGGGCACCCTCGGCAAAGACCTGCTCCAGCTTTCGCCCGCCACCGCGCTGGTCGCCCTGCTCGCCGAGACGATTGTCCTCTTTCTCTTTTCTTCCCAGGCTTTGCACGATTTTCTGGTCGCCGCCGGACTGCCGCCCATCCCGCTGGTGCCGATTTCCTCCACCCAGGTGGTCGTGGGCTCCGTGATCGGCATCGGACTGGCCAAGGGAGGCAAAAACATCCGCTTTAACGTGCTCGGCAAAGTTTCACTGGCTTGGATCGCCGCTCCGACGATGGCCTTTCTCTTTTCCTTCGTGACCCTGTTCATCACCCAGAACGTCTTTGAACTAGAAGTCAACCTGCCCCTCACATACACGGTGGACAAGGGTGCCGTGAAAGAGATCGAGCGCCGCGGAATCGACATCAACCAGTTGGGATTTGTGAACCTGCGCACCTTCCAGACCGAGCTGGAGATTTACAAGGAACTCACTTTCGAGGACGCCTATCCGCCCGAAGAAGCCAAAGATATCGTCAGCATCAGCGAAAACTATCCTCTTAAAGTGAATCTGGAGACCCTTCAAAAACGCGGTCTGGATAAGCAGATGAAGCCTGAACGCTTGCAAGCCCTGGCCGAGCTTGAAGATCGGAGCTTCAAACGCAAATGGAACCTCGCTCAGACCCTGGCCCAAGACCCGGCATGGCAGCTCATCCCGGAGCCCCAAACCCAAGCGGATAAGGCACATAACTCCTCTCTGTTGAGCGATCTGGATCTGCTTTACAAGGTCTTTTACCATCCCAAGGATAAGAATGGAGCCAATTAAACACGAAGGACTGAAGTATATGACGCAAGTTACTGTCCTGCTTTGTTTTGCTCTGCGGTAAGGGAACCATGAGCCCGCAAAATATCACCCTCATCCTCTCCTTCGCCCTCGGCTTCGGCCTCAAACAACTCAAACTCCTTTCGCCGGACGATGCCCCCGTGCTTCTGCGCTTCGTGCTCAACGTCTGCCTGCCTCCGATCATGATTTTGGCCATCTGGCGCGCCACGCTTTCAGCGGATATGCTCCTGGTGCCGCTGGCCGCGATGCTGGTGATTTTCACACTCTATTTCATCAGCAGCTTCATCGGCAAAAAACTGCAGCTGCCATCCCCCACCTTCGGCAGTTTCCTGGTGGGAACGATGATCATGAACACCGCTTTCGCCCTGCCCTATTTCAAAGCGATCGGCAACGAAGCACTGGCCCGCGCGTCGCTGTTCGACATCGGCAACTCCATCCTGATCTTCACTTTCAGCTATTACAATGCCGTCAAATACGGAGAAAGCGCCAGTAAAGGGCGCATCGATCCCAAAAAATTCCTCACCCTGCCACCGCTCTGGGCCATCCTGATCGCCTTTGGGATCAAGGCTTTGCGCTGGGAAATTCCCCCGGCTGCGGTCTCGTTTCTGGAGCTGTTGGGAGAGCCCACCGGACTGCTGATGATGGTGGCACTCGGCCTGGCTTTCGCGCCGCAGTTATCCCATCTGGGCAAAGCCATGCTCGCCGTCTTTATTCGGATGGGCCTCGGTTTTGCGGTCGGCATGCTGCTAACTCTGCTTTTCGGTTTGCACGGGATCACGCGCACCGTGGTGCTCACATGTTCCGCTTTGCCAGTGGGTTTCAACACCCTGATTCTGGCCGACCGCGAGAACATGGACCGCTGCTTCGCCGCCACGATGGTCTCCATTTCCACCTTGATCGCGCTGTTCACCATACCCCTGCTGATCCGGCTCTTTTCCTAAGCCAAGATAGCTGAAGCGGCTTCCCGGGGCAGCAAAATGTCTTTGCCGGTTTGGCTCAATATTTGCATAAGTTTATGTCAGGAGCGTTATTATGAAAAAGCTTGTTTTTGTCTTGGTGCTACTTTTCGCCTGCGCCTCTGTTGTAGCAGAACCCGTAAGCCAGTTTAGGGCAGCCAGCGCCGCCAGCGCCTATCTGCAAAGGCTGGATTACGGCGGAACCATCTGCTCCCCGCGTTCCCTGGGTGGCGAATCTATTCCGCTGGCCTGGGTTTTCGCTTTGCAGCCTCAAGGTTACATCGTTGTGAGCGGCGATGACGAACTTCCTCCGGTTTTGGCCTATT
>CAXYWN010000029.1:0-13267 GCA_964292625.1 uncultured bacterium | reverse complement strand
TGTTTCTCTTTTTTATGTTATTAGGCCCGGTGGCTACAGCCAACCGGGGATCGTCTTTGCCAGCATGGCGTTTTGGGGTACGGTGGCTGAAGCCCCCGCCTTCCGTCTTGCCGGGTGAAATCCAACGACACATATATGACAGCTTGAGTGTCCATACTCTTGGAGACTTGGTTTAGCTCTGTGACAATTTACGATATTGATCCGTACAAAGGGAAATAGCATAAGGCGGCTTGTTTTAGCTCTGTGACAAATTGCAATATTGATCCGTACAAAAGGAAAGAGGAGAAGGGAACCAGCTTATCATGTCCTGTAAAAAAAACGGGGAGATGTGAGCGCTATTTCAGGACTTGGCAGGATGATTTGAAGAAGGTTTCCGCAAGCGGCGCGGCAAAGTTCTTGACATTCTGAGCAGAGAACTTTTTTTGTCTTTTTAGGGAGTTTACGATGAAACACACGATCCGCAAAACCTACACTTTCGACGATGTTCTGCTGGTTCCACAGCATTCAAAAGTGCTGCCGGCCACGGTTTCCCTGGATACCAAGATAAGTGCCCGGCTCACTCTGAAAATTCCGATTCTCAGCGCCGCGATGGATACGGTTACGGAATCCGGAATGGCGATTGCAATCGCCAGAGAAGGCGGACTGGGCATCATCCACAAAAACCTCTCCATCGAACAACAGGCGGAGGAAGTGCGCCGGGTGAAGCGCGCGGAGAGCGGACTGATCACCAGTCCCTACACTTTGGCCCCCAACGACACGCTGGCCAAGGTGCACCAGATCCGGGAGGAACATCAGATCGGCGGCTTTCCTGTGATGGAAAAAGGCCGATTGGTTGGCATCCTGACCAGCCGGGACATTCGTTTTGAGCCCAATGGTAAGCGTCTGGTGAAAGAACTCATGACCCCGCGGGAACGCCTCATCACCGCTCCCGAAGGCACTTCCACTGAAGATTGCGTTGCCCTGCTGCAAAAACACCGGATCGAAAACCTCCTGATCGTGACGCCCGATTTCGGCCTGGCTGGCATGCTCACCGTGCGCGACCTGCTGAAACGGATAAGCTATCCGAACGCCGTGCAGGACGCCATGAACCGCCTCCTGGTAGGCGCGGCCATCGGGGTGTCTGGCGACTATTTGGAAAGGGCGAAGGAGCTGGTGAACCAAGGCGTCAATCTGCTTGTGATCGACACCGCTCACGGACACCAGGCCAATATCCGCGCTGCTTTGAGCAAAGTGAAGGCCTGCTGCGACGTGGAAGTGTTGGCCGGTAATATCGCCACTGCCAAAGCCGCCCAATTTCTCATCGACAGCGGCGCGGACGCCATCAAGGTGGGCATCGGACCCGGCTCCATCTGCACCACGCGAGTGATAGCCGGTATCGGCGTACCGCAACTTTCCGCCATCATGGACTGCGCGGAGATTGCCGCCAAGGCCGGCATTCCGCTGATTGCAGACGGCGGTATCAAATATTCGGGCGACATCGTGAAAGCCCTGGCCGGAGGCGCGGACGCCGCGATGATCGGCTCTTTGCTCGCCGGCACCGATGAAAGCCCCGGCGAATATATCATCTACAACGGACGTCGCTTTAAAAGCTATCGCGGCATGGGTTCCATCGGGGCGATGAGAAAAGGCAGCAGCGACCGCTATTTCCAAGAAGGAGCGGAAGATAACAAACTGGTGGCTGAAGGTATTGAAGGTATGGTGGCCTATAAGGGACCGCTGAAGGATTTTATCTACCAACTCACCGGCGGCCTGCGCTCCGGAATGGGCTATTGCGGCGCGGAAAACCTACAGGCCCTGCGTGATAAGGCCGAATTTATCGAGATCAGCGGAGCCGGACTGAAGGAATCGCATCCCCACGATGTCAACATCACCAAAGAATCGCCCAACTACCAAGCCGGAGTCTGAACTCGATTCCCGCCAGACCAGCCTGCTGAATAGCTTTATCTTTTACATTCGGGTGGAAAAAGGCATGGCTGAAAACAGCGTGGAAAGCTACCGCGGCGATATCTCTGATTTCCTGGGCTGGAAAGCTCTGCCCATCCCCCAATACACTGCGGCGCATCTCAGTGCCTACCTCGCCGAGCTGATGGACGCTGGATTGGTGAATACTTCCCGGGCCAGAAAAAGAGTGGCTCTGAAACAGTTTTTCGGCTTTCTTGCGGATAATGACATTAGCGTGAACGTCGATTTTGACCAGGTGCCCAAGATCAAACTGAGTCAGCATCTGCCTGATTTTCTGGATGTGGAGACAATGCTGGGTTTTCTGGACGGATTGCCGCTGGAAACAACCCTCCAGAGAAGAAATAAGGCCATGCTCGAACTCCTTTATTGCACTGGCTTACGCATCTCTGAACTGCTGGGCCTGACGACCCACGACCTCAATCTCGCGGAAAGGGTGATTCTGGTCCGCGGAAAAGGTTCCAAACAGCGTTTCGTGCCTTTTGTAGAAAGCGTTGCAAGTATCCTGAAAGACTATCTGGACCAAACCCGCCCCGCCCTGCTGAAACTATCCCGCTCAGATATGCTGTTTCTCAATAACCGCGGTCAGCAGCTTTCCCGCATGGGTTTTTGGAAAATCCTGCGCAAGGCCACTTTGGAAGCCTGCATCAAACAGGAAATCACGCCTCATACCTTCCGCCATTCCTTTGCCACCCACCTTTTGGAAGGCGGCGTCAATCTGCGCATTGTGCAGGTGCTGCTGGGACACGCCAGCCTGAACACCACCCAGATCTACACCCATGTGGATACGCGATATCTGCTGGAAACACATAGAATGTATCACCCCAGAGCCTGAAAATGTTACGGAGTATAGCAATGAAAATAAGAATAGTCTCATTATTGGCAATCCTGATCCTGCTGCTGGCTTTAAGCGCCGGCTGCAAAAAGAAGGACGACAGTCCCAAATTACGCAAGATACGAGTGGTGCTGGATTGGACGCCCAACACCAATCACGCCGGAGTTTACGTGGCGAGTCAACTGGGCTATTTCAAAGAGCAGGGCCTGGATGTGGAAATCATCCAACCGGGCGAAAACACCGCTGAGCTAATTGTGGCTTCGGGCCAGGCGGACTTTGGCTTCAGCTATCAGGAAAGCGTCACCATCGCCCGCTCAAAGAATATCCCGGTGAAATCCATCGCCGCCGTCATCCAGCACAACACTTCCGGCTTCGCGTCGCTGAAAGAAGCCAACATCCTTTCTCCCAAAGATTTCGCGGGGAAACAGTATGGCAGTTCCGGCTGGCCCTCCGAACTGGAGGTTCTGAAGCAGGTAGCCAAAACCAGCGGCGCCAGCTTTGATAGCATTAGGGTTGTTTCCGGGGTCTATGATTTCTTTAGCACCATCGGCAAAGACGTTGATTTTGAATGGATATTTTTTGGCTGGGACGGCGTGCAGGCGCAATTGAGAGGCATCCCGATCAACTTCATCCCGGCCCGGGAGATTGACCCCAGCTTGGATTTTTACACTCCCGTGCTGATCGCCAACGATCTGCTGGCAAATTCCGAACCTGAGTTAATGAAGAAGTTCCTGGCCGCTACCTCCAAGGGTTACGAATACTGCATCAAAGACCCGGCCAAGTCCGCCGAACTGATGTCCAAAGCGGTGCCGGAACTCGACCGCGAGCTGGTGAAAGCCAGCCTGGAGTATTTGAAAAACGAATTCCAGTCCGATGCCCCTCGCTGGGGCCAGCAAAGCCCGGAGGTCTGGAAAAACTTCGCCGAATGGATGTACCTCAGACGCATCATAAATGTAGGCGTGGACACCTCGGTCGCCTTCACCAACGAGTATCTGCCCTGATGCCGGCGATCCTCCGCGCCCGCGCTCTGGCAAAATCGTTTCTGCTGCAGGGCCAGCCTCAGCTAATCCTGCATGACCTGAATTTCGAGATGCAAGACCAAAGCTTCGTTTGTGTGGTGGGAAGCAGCGGCTGTGGCAAAAGCACTTTTCTGGAATTACTGGCTGGGATTACCCGGCCGGACTCGGGAGAGGTTTTTTTCCGGGGTGAAGAGATTACCGGCCGGAGCGGACTGCTGGGTTATATGCCCCAGGACGACCTGCTCTTTCCCTGGCTGGATCTGACCGAGAACGTTCTTATCCCGGTGCGGATCAGGGGTGGGAACATGAAAACCGCCAGAGAGCGGGTCAAAAAGCTGTTGCCGATTTTCGGACTGGAGGAACATGCCACCCATCTGCCCTATCAGCTCAGCGGCGGACTGCGTCAGAGAGCGGCTTTCCTGCGCACATGCATGATGGATACCGAACTGCTCCTGCTCGACGAGCCTTTCGCCAGCCTGGATGCAATTACCAGGCTGCAACTGCAGGACTGGCTGGGAGTTATCGCCAAAGAGTTAAAGTTAAGCATTATCCTGGTTACCCATGACATATACGAAGCAATGAAGTTAGGGGATGAAATTCAAGTAATGAAGAGCCAGCCCGGGAAATTCGTGGCGAGTTTTATACTGAAGCGGGATCAGGGATTGACAGAGGCAGAGGCTGCCGATATCAAGCAGCAGATACTTGCCTTGGTGGAAGGAGAAAAGAAGCCGGTTTAGAGGCTGAATCTAGAGTCGAGAATCTTTATCTGGTCCTGGTGGGTGCTGCGCAAATCGGTTACATGCCGGATGAGGAAGTATTCACTTTCCAACTGGATGAGTCTGGTTTTGAGGCTATCTTTAATCTCTTCGAAGGGAACCACTTGGCGCACCTTGCGATCCGTGACCAGCAGGATATGGTAGCCGTAACGGGATTTGAAAACATCGCTGATCTCACCGGGATTAAGGGTAAAAGCGACATCTTCAATTTCCTTGATCATGCGGCCCCGGGGAAACCAGCCCAGATCGCCGCAATGGGCGACTGATGGGCATTGCGAGTGGTCGGGACAGACATTAATGAAATCTTCGGCAGTCTGGATCTGGGCCCGCAGTTCCCGGGCCTTGCGTTCGGCGTCCGGTTCGTCCAAACGGTGGAGAATGTGCGAGGCCCGCGCAGCTTCCGGAGCGTAGAACACTTCTTTCTGGTTCTCATAAAAAGCCAGGAGTTGCTCATCGTCGATGAGAATGTTGTGGGCGACAACCTGGCTTATGTATTTGCGGAGCACTATCCTTTGTCGGATACGGTCTTCCATCGCCTGGGTCTGTTTATCGTTCTGAGGCGCTTCCTCGAGTTCTTCCAGAGTTTCCATCAGCGCGCTGTCAAATTCGTCCTCAGTGGCGCTGATACCAGCTTCCCAAGCCTGATGCAGCAACAGATAACGGTCGATGATCCTGTTAAGCGCATGAGCCAAGGCCAGGGAGCTATCCTGCCCGATTAGCTTCTCGCTTTCGTTGAGGACTTCGCCCTCAGTGATATCCAGGTTAAAGACTTTTGCAATCAAATGCATGTATTCCTCAGTTAATCGATTTATGCCAATCCCGGATGAGATTGGCTACCTCTGATATAATACACACATTTGAGCCCAATGTCAAATCAAACTTATCTTTGCGGTACCAGGTGCATTGCCGTTTGGCGTAATTGCGCGTATGCTGGGCGGCCAGAGCGGCGCAGCGCTCCAGGGGTGCAGCCTCTAAAAGATGGGGGAAATATTCTTTGTAACCCACGCTGTTCAAGCCGGGCGAAGAGGCATCAAAGCCCATCATAAAGAGGTTTTTGATCTCGCTCAGAAGGCCCCTGTCCAGCATCTGGCTTACCCGTTCATTGATCCGCTCATAGAGGATTTCCCGGGGAGGATCGATAAGAATCCGGAAAGCCTGAAAGTTGCCCTCATCCTGTTGCCGGCGCCAGTGATCACTGATGGGCAGGCCCGTTGCTTGATAAACCTCCAGGCCCCGCAGCACACGCTGTCTGTCGTTGGCGCTTATTCCAGCAGCGAAAAGAGGATCAATCTCCGCCAACTCCTGGTATAGTGTAGACAAACCCTCTGTTTGCAGGCGCTCTTTAAGCTGCTCCCGGATATCTTCGCTTATCGCTATTTCCGGAAAAAGCCCGCGCAACAGGGCATTTACGTAAAGACCTGTTCCCCCGCAGACGATGGGAATTTGTCCGCGTTCGTGAAGAAAGTGAATCACCTCACCGGCAGCGGCGCGAAAACTGCCTGCGTTGTAGCTTTGGGAAGGGTCAATGATGTCGATCAGATGGTGTTTTACCGCCGCCAAGTCATCCAGGGAGGGCTTGGCGGTGCCGATATCCATATACCGATAAACTTGGCGGGAATCAGCAGAGATGATCTGGGTTCCCAGCTCCAAAGCCAAACGCAGGGCCAGATCCGATTTTCCGGAGGCGGTGGGCCCTTCGATCGTGATCAGAGGGATCATAACTGGCGTTTAAATTTCTTTTCGAAGTCCGCCAGGGTCATTTTCACAATGAGGGGCCGCCCATGGGGACAGAAATAGGGCATTTGACAGGCAAAAAGCTGATTGATGAGGTTGAGCATTTCTTTGCGGGTGAGCTTCTTGCCGGCCTTGATCGCGGCTTTACAGGCGATGGATTTGGCCAAAGATTCGCGGAAATCGGGGTTCTGCTCCAGCTCCTCTTCCAACTGTTTGAGGATCTCGGTAAAGATTTTACCGCCCTGCCAGTCGTCCAGTTCGGCAGGTATTTCCTCGATAACCAAGGAATCTCCGCTGAATTTTTTGAGGACGAAACCAGTCTTTTCCAGCAGTTCAAGGTTCTGCTCCACCAGTTCGCGGATCTCGATGGCGATAATCGGCGGAATGTCTATCACCAGCGGGATGATAAGTTTTTGCCGCACCGACGGGGCTCCCTGGGTTCGTTGCAGGAGCTTTTCATAGATGATGCGTTCATGGGCGGCATGCTGGTCGATGATCACCAGGCCGTCTTCCACCTGGATGAAGATGTAGGTGTTATGCAGTTGCCAGGGATTGATGTAATCCTCTTCATTGCGCAACAGCAGCCGGTATTGAAAAGACGCGTTAGGCAGATCGTCGGCTATCTCGAGCTGCTGCTCCGTGTCTTTTTTATCCAGGTCAACCAGAGGGACCTCGATCCGATCAGGTTTCCCGGGCTCCATCCGTGCCGCAGGAAATAGTTCATCCTGGTAGAGCTTGCCAAATTCTTTCTTGTATTCGGAAAAGCGGGGTACATCCACATTGCTGCTATAGAGGGTGCGTTCGGCGAAAGTGGCCTGGCCGACATCCCGCGCATGCTCAAATTTCCCCCGGGCGGAAGCAAATTTATCGTGTTCATAGTCTTTAAGGGCGTCCGTGAGGGTGAGGAACACCAGGGAGTGAACTTTCTGCTGCTCGCGAAAACGAACTTCCAGCTTGGCCGGATGGACGTTCACGTCGATCTGCTCCACGGGGATATCCAGAAAAAGAACATAGGGCGGAGTGCTGCCCCGTTTCCAGACGCGGGTTTTGAGAATGAAAGGTTCATAGGCGGACTTGATTGCATGGCGCACAGTCTTGTCTGTGATGTAGCGTCCGTTGATGAAGCTGTATTGCATATCCACCAGCTTGTCGCTGCGGTCCTCGAGACCGAAGATGAAGCCTTCCAGGCGATAACCGTCAGTTTCACCGCTGACGGGGATGATGTCATCGTTGAAGAACCCGGAGCCAAACACTTCTCCCAGCCTCTGTTCCCGGTTTTGGGCTACCACGAAGGAAAGCTTCTGATTGCCGTCCACAAAAAGCTTGAACCCGATGCCAGGATGCAAAACAGCCTGGTAATGCATGTATTTGAGGATGTGACGCAGTTCGGTTTGGGCGCTTTTGAGAAACTTGCGCCGGGCGGGCATGGCTTTGAAGAGGCCTCTTACGGTGATGTTGGTGCCGGGATTTGTGGAGCTCTGCCCCACATTGCGAAGGCGTCCGAAATCGAAATCAACCTGCGTGGCAACTTCGCTCCCCGCGTCGCGGGTGATCAGGGTGAGATTGCTCACACTGGCGATGCTGGACAAAGCTTCGCCACGGAAACCAAGCGTGCCGATGCTGATGATGTCGCCCACAGTCTTGATCTTGCTGGTGGCGTGGCGTTCAAAAGACAGCAAGGCGTCGTCGGGACTCATACCTATGCCGTTGTCGCTCACCTGGATCATGTCTTTGCCGCCATTATCCACCGCCACCGTGATCTGCGTGGCGCCGGCGTCGATAGCATTTTCCACCAGTTCCTTGACCACAGAGGCCGGCCTTTCGATGACCTCGCCGGCGGCAATCTTGTTGCGCACATCGTCGGCCAGAATGTGGATTATGTTCATGTTCAGTACCTGAAGATGGAGCCGTTGGTAAACTCCCGGATGAGGGAGTTGTAGGGCACCAGAGCGTCCGGGATGTCGTTGACTGTGCTCAGCAGGTTCAGCAACCTTTGGGCTTCCGTGTAAGCCGCAGAGCTGTTGGGAACCGACAAAAGCAGTTTCCAGGCGTGTTTGCGCAGTACGCCCAGTTCGTAGGTGAGGCTGCTGTTGAACATATAATCAGCGTTTTCCTGAAAGGGAAAGATGTTCTTTTCCTCGCCCTCGCGTACGCTGGGCCAGCGCAGCATGGTCTCCATTGCCGAATAGCCGCGGTATTGGTGGTCACGGATGATGCGGCGCAGCAAACGGCAGTCAGTGGTGGCCACGCGGTTGTGATTGTCAATATTGAGCTGATTGAGCGCGCTCACGTAGATCTTGACTTTGCGGTTGGCAGGGATGGTGGAAGTGAGTTCTTCGTTGAGGCTGTGGATACCTTCCATCAAAATCACATCTTCTTCGCGGAGTTTTATGATGTTGTTGCTGCGGCGCCTCATGCCCCGCGTAAAATCATAATGTGGCAGTTCCACTTCCTCACCCTCGAGAATCTGGGTAAGCTGTTTATTGAGGTATTCCAGATCCAAAGCGTGGATGGATTCAAAGTCATAATCCCCATTTTCCTTGCGCACAGTCTTACTGCGATCGATGAAATAATCGTCAAGTCCAATCACGTTTGGTTTCGCCCTGGAGGCCTGCAATTGGATGGAGAGGCGTTTGGCAAAGGTGGTCTTGCCAGAGGAGGAAGGCCCGGCAATCAGGATCAGCTGCACTTCCGGACGTTTCACAATATCGGCGGCAATCTCGGCGATTTTCTTTTCGTGCAGCGCCTCCTCCACCAGGATAAACTCCGATATCTCGTAGTTATCGATAAGTTTATTGATGTCGATGGTATTGTGCACCCGCAAAATACCCAGCCATTTATCGTGTTCCTGATGCAGTTTGAAAAGATTTTCCGGCAGCACATAGGGCTGGGCCAGCCGGTGTTCTTTCCCAATTGGAAAGCGCAGCACAAAGCCGGGTTCTTTGTAAACCACGTCAAATTCTTGCACCATGCGGGTCCGGTCGGCCAAAGGCCTCAAGAAACGGTCGTAATATTTTCCGCAGCGATAAACGTCAACTTCCTCGCTGAAGCGGTATTGGAGGTTTTTAATCAGGTCCTTTCTGCCCATGCTGCTGAATATATCCAGCGCCTCGCGCGTTTTTACCCTGATCTTTTCGATGGGCAGGTCGCTTTCCACAATCTTGATCATTTCCGCTTTCACCCGCTGGCAATCTTCCGGGGTCCAGCTTTCGGTGCCGAAGACCTCGCAAAAGACGCCATCGCCGATGGAATGTTCGATCACCAGGCTGTGTCCTGTGCCCAAAAGCGCGTTCACCGCCTTGGCGAGGATGAAGATCACGGAATCGTGATAGATCCTGCTTCCCTCGGGATGGTTGTAGCTGATGCAATCCACCAGAGTGTTTTGAAGGGGGATATATTCGTCATTGACATATTGGACGTGGTCAATTTTATAGGACAAGATTCTTTCAACCGGTATGTTAGTACCTCTAAGAATCTCGCGAATCGGCTTTGCCGTTTCCAGTTCGATAAGGCTGTTTTTATTGCCGTCAAATCTCAAATCGATGATCATGTGATATTCCTTTCTGAATTTAGCCCGCTGGATCCGAATCTCGTGTCTGAAGCGATCCTAACGGAGAAATGTCATCATTCTGGAGAGCGGCAATCCGTCAAGTGATTAGGAGAACCAAAAATGAAGAAATTAACAGGGAAAAAACTCTTCCTCCGGGAAGCCAAATACATGAGCGGAATCGTGATCGGAGCCGTGCTCTTCGCCATTGGCTATGCCTGGTTTTTGATACCATACAATATGGCCCCGGGCGGCGTGGCAGGGCTCTCACAGGTGCTGAATTATTATTTCAAGATTCCCCCCGGCTTGGGCATGATCATCATGAACATTCCGCTGTTCATCATCAGTTTCATCTTCATCGGAAAGTCCTTCGGCGCCAAGTCTGTGTTTGGTATGTTGATCTCGGCAAGTTTTACCGATCTGGTAAATATTAAAAACATCGCCCGCCTGGGGATTTTAACCCTCGAAGATCACAGCTTTTTCTTCCAGGGGAGGCAGGTTTTCGCCTATCTCGGTCCGGATGATCTGCTCCTTTCCGCCATTGCGGGCTCCGTATTACTGGGGCTGGGACTCGGGCTGATCTTCAGGTCACGCGGCTCCACTGGCGGAACAGATATCCCGGTCGCTCTGATCAAACAACATTCAGGAATGTCGATTGGAACAGGATATTACTTCGTTGAAAGCGGAATCATCCTGCTCGTGGCCATTTTGCTCAAAGACCCCAAGATCCTCATCTGGGGATACATCAACCTCTTCATCACCAGCAAGATCACCGACCTCGCCTCTGAAGGTCTCCCCTAAATCAAAGGCGTATATGGGATTTCGCCCAAAGTGGGTGAGATCAAGCTAGACATCTGTGCCGAACTCGACCGTGGCGTCACCTTCTTCAAAGCGATGGGCGGTTATGAGAAAAAGGAAATCGAGGTGCTGTTCTGCGCGATCAACCGACGGCAGGTGTCGCTGCTCACGGATATAGTTAAGGATATAGACCCCCACGCATTCATGATCGTCACCGATGTTTATGTCGTGCTGGGCTATGGATTCCGCTCGCGCAAGATTACCCTGAGCGGATGAAGGTATCGGAGCTTACGACTCTTGGAAAAGTGCATGGTAGAGCCCGCCGAATATGACCAACCAAGGAGACAGATGATGTTAAGAACGACTAAAACATCCCTAATAATGGCCTGCGTGCTGGCCTGCCTGGCTTGGGCGCCAGCCTTAGCAAAGCATTCAGATCAGTTTTTACTGGGTACCTACTCCTATCTGCGCAACAGCGGAAATACCGCCCAGAGAGAAGCTCTCTACCGACAGATGCAGGCTCTGGGTTACAATTCCAACCTTGTGGAAACCTTTGAGGACAATGCCGACCTGGCCGCGATGCTGAAAGAAATGGATGACTACGGCCTGGACGCCTGGATCACCGACAAGACAGGGGATCAGGCTTCCAGCGGCAAAAAAAGCTTTTCCAGTTACGCGCTTTCGACCTCCAATTTTCAGCGCTTTGAGGCAGAGTTCGCCAGCGAAAAAGACGTTAAATTCGGCGACGGGATGGACAACCAGTTTTGGTATGCCGCCCGCAGCGATAAACTCATGCCCCGCACAGGAAAACCCATCGACATCGCCGGAGCCTCCTACGACTGGGTCTGGCAGGCCTCAATGGGCAAGGATCGCAAGGGCTGGCTGTTCACGGATCTGCGCTATCGCTGGCCCAACAAATATGGCGCCTACGTGCGCTTTGGCAAGGAATTTGTGCTGCGCCAGCTCAATCCGCCCCAACATGAAAACGACTACATCCGGGTAAGCTTTCGTTTCCGGATCACGGATGTGAAAAAGAATCTGCAGGTGGATGAACCTCTGCTGCGTTTCGATGTTAGCGGATACGAACTGCTCGGCAGCGGGTTTTCTCCCGAAGCCAGAATTCTGCGCCACCTGAACCAGGGCCGGGAACTCACCCAAACGATTTTCCGTCTGAGCGACCACCTGCTTTCGCCCGGTGGCGATTTCATCGAACTGCAGTTGCTGGTGCCATACGCGGACCTGCTGGCTGCCAATCTGATGAGCACCGATCACGACGGCGATCCAGCCACCGAGAACTCCAAAGAGCTGATGCGCCTCGTGAACCTCAATCCCAGGGTCTGGTGGTACGGTAACTGCGATGTACAGCTGGATTATATTCAGATCGAAGACCAACTGCATTACGATTTGGTGAATAAGCAAACCATTATGAGCAAGGGCATCCAAGAGCGTATGCGGAATCTGATCGCTCAGAGCGCCGGAAACTTAAGCGGATTTTACACTTTTGACGAACCCTATCTGGGTCAGTTCGATGGTTTCAGGCTCATGCAAGAAGCCGCTCAGGACGCTGAGACGAAAGTTTTCACCGCCGTCTATGATTATCAACGCAACAACTTCGTTCTGGACACTAAAAGCCAGATCTATTACGATCACGTGGACGCCTTTCGCAAGATCGTGAAACCCCGGATTATCGCCCCAGACATCTACCCCCTCACCCCGAACCTGCAGTGGAGCCAGAGCGACAGGAATTCGGGCTTATTCATCCAGGATGTGCTGGACAACAAAATGCTGAGGGTTTACCGGGAAAGCATGCTCTACCGGGATGAAGAAAAAGGTCGCGCTTTCCACCCCATCGTGCAGGTTTTGGGAAATTGGGTGAAAAATAGCGGAGGAGACCGTTGGCAGACCTGGATTCAGCCGCCCACGGCCACACAAAAAGCGCTGCTCTATCTTCCCCTCTGCTACGCTCCTGACGGGATCATCCACTATCGCCTGAGAGTGTTTCGCGATGCCGCTGGTTACGGAAACCGGGCGGTCACTTTCTCCCAGGTGGGAGCCAAGAACTACCCCGATCCCGAACCAGACCCCATCACTTGGCCGGCTGTGGCTTCCAGCAATTTCCGCGTTTTGGAATACGGCAAGACGATTCGCGGACTGAACTGGCTGGAATCCGAAACCATCGGCACTTCGAAGGCACGCAACAGCCGTTGGCAAAAGAAAAACCTCATCCGCCGGCTGCAAGTGTTAAAACAGCGTAATGGTGATTACGAGGGCTATATCCAGTGCAGCTATTATCAGGACAATTCCGGCAAACCTTGGTTTATGCTGGTGAACCGGCGTACCAATTTCTTCCGCCCGGGTGCCATCACCGTCCCGCTATACATTCCGTACACCCTCTTTGTCGACTATCTCCCCGAAGCAGAGCCGCAAATCCTGACCCTGAGCTTTGATAAGAAAAAGATCGGCGCCTATGGAACGGATCCGGGCCTCTAGGATCCCTATGACAGGATGTTTTATCCCATCATTGACAATGAGGTGCATATCCCAATTCCAGCCGGAGAAGGCAGGCTGCTGCAGCTGGGGGCGTGCAAACCGCCGGGGA
>CAXYWN010000028.1:0-13322 GCA_964292625.1 uncultured bacterium | reverse complement strand
GTGGTTGGCAGAGAGTCCCAATTCCTGTTCGGAACAGAGCATCCCGTTGGATTCCACACCTCTGAGTCTGGCCGTTTTAATGGTGAGGCCAGGCAGTTGGGTTCCGGGTAGCGCCAGCACTGATATCATTCCTGAGACGCAGTTGGGGGCGCCGCAGACCACCTGAGTGGGCTCAGAAGCGCCATATGACACGCTGCAAACCTGCAGATGGTCGGTGCCGGGGATGGGTTCCGCGCTGAGTACCCTCGCGGTGACGACGCTGGGGGGCATTTCGGGAAGGGAAGTTACGGCTTCGACTTCGATTCCGCTGAAGGTGAGGGTCTCTACCAATTGGTTGAGATCACTGGGCAGATCGATGTAGCGGCTGAGCCAGCGGCATGATATTATCACAGTATCTCCCCGCTGAATTGGCTCAACATGCGTACATCGTTTTCAAACAGGATGCGCATGTCCGGGATGTTATATTTGAGCATGGCGATGCGCTCGATCCCCACGCCGAGAGCGTATCCGGACCAGATCTCGGGATCTATGCCCAGCATTTTGAACACGGCTGGGTCCACCATACCCGCTCCGCCAAGCTCCAGCCAGCCGGAATTCTTACAGATCCGGCAACCATGTCCCTGGCAGGAAACGCAACTGATGTCCATCTCCGCGCTGGGTTCTGTGAAAGGGAAAAAGTGCGGCCGGATCCGGGAGCGGACATCCTCGCCAAACATAATTTGGGCAAAGTTTTGAAGCGTGTCCTTCAGATCTGCCATCGATATGCCTTTATCTATCACGAGAGCCTCCACCTGATGGAAAACAGGGGAGTGGGAGGGATCCGGTTTATCGTTGCGGTAGCATCTTCCCGGGGAGATTATCGAGAAGGGCGGCGGGTACTTTTCCATCGTGCGGATCTGCACTGTGGAGGTTTGGGTGCGCAGCAGGTAGCCATTTTCCAAATAAAAGGTGTCGGCCAGGTTGCGGGAAGGATGGTCCGGCGGGGTGTTCAGGGCATCGAAGTTGTGAAATTCATCATCGATGTCCGGGCCTTCGGCGATTTCGAACCCCATACTGATGAAGATATCCTCGATTCTGCGGCGGATGATGGTGAGCGGATGCAGCGAGCCACGGGGCCTGAAAACCCCGGGCAGGCTCAGGTCCATGACCTTGGCGGAATCCTGCTCTTCGCGCAGACGGTTCTTTATCAGCAGTTCCCGCTTGGCGAGCAGTTTTTCCAGCTCGGAGCGGAGTTGGTTGATCGATTGTCCGAAAGCCGGCCTTTCCTCTTCGGGCAGATCTTTGAGCTTTGTGTAGAGGCTGTTTACCAGACTCTTTTTGCCCAAATAACTAGCTTTGGCGTTCAGGATATCGTTGTTGGTCTGGCAGGCGGCGATATCGGTTTTGGCTCTCTCTGCCACTTCCCTCAGTTGCTCTTGCACCTTGTTTCCTTCAGTTTAGCTAAGGATCCGGACCATGAGGCCGCGGATCTTAAAATGGATCAGCCTTTGGCGATCTCGACCAGTTTGGCGAAGGCGCCACTGTCGTGCCAGGCCAGATGAGCGAGGCTCTTGCGGTTAATCTCGATATTGGCTTTATGCAGGCCGTTGATGAAGCGGCTGTAGGACATGTCGTTGATCCGGCAGGCGGCGTTGATGCGGGTGATCCACAGGCTGCGGAACTGTCTCTTTTTCAGTTTGCGGTGGGCAAAAGAAAAGGCCATACCGCGTTCGACGGTTTGCCGGGCAATCCTATAGTTTTTGCTGCGACGGCCAAAAAAGCCGCGGGCGGCCAGCATATATTTTTTTCTTCTGCGATGGGCTGCTACATTATTTGTTGATCTTGGCATTATTATTCTCCCTTTAGATTACCAGCATGCGTCTGATGCTTTTTTCGTCGCATTTGCGGACTATGGCGCTGGCACGCAGGTGGCGTTTCAGCTTGGGTGATTTCTTAGTTTTGATGTGGGCGCTTTTGGCATGGTGGCGCACAATCTTGCCGGTGCCGGTAACCTTGAACCGCTTGGCTGCGGAACGGTTTGTCTTGATTTTGGGCATTGTTATCTCCTTAACTATTAAAATCAGATCGGAATATCTATATTGGGGTTCTGGGGCTTACTCAGCATCCTTCTGAGGGTTTTCGGACACCTCTGTTTCAGGCGAAGCCGATGGTTCTTCGGGAGTGCCGGAAAGCTTTTCCACAATTCGGTCGATATCTTTTTTGGGGGACATGATGATGGAAAGCAGGTTGCGCTCGGAGACCGGTTCGGAATCGACGTCTGCAAGGTAGGCAAGATCGGCTTTCAACTTTTCCAGAACATTATACCCAAGCTCTTTATGGGCCATTTGACGCCCGCGAAAACGCACGGTGAATTTCACTTTGTTGTGCTGCTTGAGGAACTTGATTGCATTGTTTTTCTTGAAATTGTAATCGTGTCCCTCGGTGTTGGGGCCAAACTTGACCTCTTTAATCTCGATCTCGTGCTGTTTGTTGCGGGATTCTTTGGCTTTCTTTTCTTTTTCGAAATAGTATTTGCTGAAGTCCATGATACGGCAGACCGGCGGATCGGTATTTGGTGAAATTTCCACCAGGTCCATGTTCACATCCTCAGCTTTACGGATAGCCTCGCGCAGGGCCAGTATTCCGATTTGTTTCCCATCGGGGTCTATCACGCGCACTTTGAGCGCGTTGATCTGTTCGTTGACTCGTTCCTTCGGAACCACTTCCTTGGTGCGTGCCTTTCCACGTTTGTACCGGATTATAAGAACCTCCTTCTTACCGGATAATGAAAAAGGCGGAAAAAATTTCCGCCTGCTTCAAGGTAACCTTTACCTAAAATTATATATTCACATAGCCTTACCTGCACGTGAGCATTAAGGCAGAAGCAAGCAGCTTCATTTATTGCCAATCTTTTACATCAGTGATTTGTGTCAACCAGAAGTTTTGCTCTCATCCCGGAGTTTGCAATTTTAAAGAAGATGCATGCCAATGCTCCACTCAGCCAAAAGCAACGAGCAATATGGACGCGAATATTAGATTCAGGACGATTGAGGCAACGGCTCTGGAAAAGCGCCATGGAAAAAAGCGTTTGACAACAATCGGGTCTTGAAAAAAATGACCTATTCATGGGCGAAAATTACCACAAGATATCGCTTATTTCTTATAATATAGAGTAACGAGGACCGTAATGAAAGAATACAAACTCTCCAAACTGCGCAATCTCCTCCTGATGGGAGCAAGTGGCGCTGGCAAGACCACTCTGGCAGAACAGATTTTTCATCTGACCAACACAACCAGCCGCCTTGGCAAGACCGACGAAGGCAACACCGTGATGGACTTCGATGCCGAAGAGATCGCCAAGAAAATGTCGTTGAGCCTGAGCTTGGGATTTCTGGATCACAAGGATTGCAAGATCAACATTTTGGATACTCCGGGAACCCCGGACTTCATCGGCGACGCCATTGTGGCCATCCCAGCCGTGGAAAACGTGGTCCTGGTTGCCAACGCGGCCAGCGGCTTTGAAGTTGGCCTGGAACTTGCCATCGAGCAGCTTGACCACAGAAGGGTGGGCAGGGTAGTGGTGGTGAACCGCATGGACAACGAACACGCGGATTTCCTCAAAACCCTGGAATCCATCCACGAGAACACCGGCCTCAACCCAATCCCTGTGCAGCTTCCCATTGGCAAAGAAAACACCTTTGAAGGTGTGGTGGACATCATCCGCCAGAAAGCCATCCGTCCCTCCGGCGAAGGCGAAATTCCTGCCGATATGGCTTCAGCCGTGGAAGACGCCCGCTTGCATCTGATGGAAGCGGTGGCTGAGACCGATGAGGAACTGCTCAATGCCTTTTTAGAGAACATGGAGCTCAGCGACGCGCAACTGATGAAAGGCCTTAAAAAAGCAGTGGCCAAGGGCGATATCTGCCTGGCCTTTGCTTCTTCCGCAAGCACCGGAGCTGGTGTTCTGCCCTTTGTAGACGCAGTGTGCGACTACCTGCCCTCGCCCGAAGAAGCCAACCCCATGCATGTCTTGAAGAATGGCGAAGCCGCAGAATTTGTGGCCTCCGCCGGCGGTGAGCTGCTGGGCTATGTATTTAAACTTTATGCCGACCCCAACATGGGTGATTATGCCTATGTGCGCATCTATTCGGGTAGCCTCAAAGCCGGAATGGAGTTTTACATCCCCGAAAAGGATGCCAAGGACAAAGCCGGAAACATGTATTACATGCTGGGCAAAAATCGCCACGACACCCAGGAAATCAGGGCAGGCGAGATTGGCGCGCTGGTGAAGCTCAAAAACGCGAAGGCTCTCAATACAATCGCTGCCCTGGGCAGCAACCTCAGCCTGGAAATGCCCGAATTGCCAACCCCCACCTACTGGCAGATGATTCGCGCCGCCAATCAATCTGACGAAGACAAGATCGGCAGTTCTCTGCATCGCGTGATCGCAGAAGATCCCACGATCAGGTTTGAACTGAATATGGAAACTCACGAAAATGTGATTTCCGGCATGGGCGAGCAGCATTTGCAGCTGGTACTGAAGAAACTTAAAAACCGCTATAAAGTTGAAGCCATGATGAAGGAACCGCGTATCCCCTATAAGGAGACAATCACCGGCAGCGCGGAATCGCAATACCGCCACAAAAAGCAATCCGGCGGACGCGGCCAGTATGGCGAAGTTTATTTTCGCATCAAACCCGCTGAACGCGGCGAAGGATTCCAGTTCATCAATGCCATCGTGGGCGGCGTGATACCCTCCAACTTCGTTCCCGCCATTGAAAAAGGCCTGGTGGAAACCATGGAAAAGGGCATCATCGCAGGATACCAGGTGGTGGACGTGAAAGTGGAAGTCTATTACGGCAGCTATCATGATGTGGACAGCTCCGAAATGGCCTTCAAAATCGCTTCCTCAATGGCTCTCAAGGAAGGCTTTAAGAAATGCCGGCCGATCCTCCTGGAACCGATTCACGATCTCACGATTATCGTGCCCAGCGAATATATGGGCGACGTGATGGGCGACATCAACACCCGTCGCGGCCGCATCATGGGCATGGAACAGCGCGGCAAAAAGCAATATCTGAGCGCGCAGATGCCCGTCACTGAAATGTATTTCTATTTTCCCGCCCTCAAATCCTTTACCCAGGGCAGGGGACGCTTTACCCAGAAATTCTCCCACTACGAGAAGGTTCCTGACGAGATAACGGCCAAAGTGGTCGCCGCCTGGCAGGATTCCGAAGCATAAAATTCCCTGCTCAACAGCAGGTTTCAGATTCCGGGGAAGGTTGATCACACAGCCTTCCCCTTTTTTAATTCTTGACATAATAATGACCCGGCCAGACTCTGTCTTGGCAGGGATAGAAGATCTAATCTAATAAGATACAAAGAGGTTTGCATGTCCGGACACAATAAGTGGAGCTCCATCAAACACAAAAAAGGCGCGGCCGACGCAAAACGTGGCCAGCTTTTCACCCGTATCGTCAAAGAAATAATCCTCGCTGCCAAAAACGGCGGCGGTGATGCCGAAATGAACCCTCGTCTCAGAACAGCCATTCTCACAGCCAAGGCGGCCAACATGCCCCGGGAAAACATTGAGCGCGCGATCAAACGCGGCACCGGAGAGATTGAGGGCGTCGTCTATGAAGAGATAATCTATGAAGGCTATGGCCACAACGGCATTGGCATCGTGGTGGAAGTGATGACCGACAACAAAAACCGCACAGTTGCAGATTTGCGCCATGCCTTTTCCAAATATGGCGGCAATCTGGCTGAGAGCGGCGCTGTTGCCTGGAACTTCGATCAGAAAGGCTTTTTTAACGTTCCCGCTACTGGCCTGGATGAAGACGAATTTATGATGCAGGCTTTGGAAGCCGGCGCTGAGGACATTGAACTCAGTGATGAATATTTCGATATTTACACCGCTCCCACCGAATTCCACACCGTTTTGGCGGAAATTGAGAAACTGGGCCTGCCGGTGGAAAACGCCGAACTGATCCGGGTTCCCAAAAACACTATCAACGCAGATGACGTGGCATCAAAGCTTTTCCGGCTGATCGAGACGCTGGAAGAGCTGGACGACGTGCAGAAGGTATATGCCAATTATGAGGTGTCCGACTCTGTGATGGAAGCCCTCAGCCTGGAAGAGTGATCATCCTCGGAATCGATCCCGGAAGCCGTTTCTGCGGCTATGGCCTGCTGGAGATTGAAAGCCGGCGGATCATCGGGGCTGGTTGCGATGTGGTGAACATGGTCAAGGAAAAGGATCTGCCTCGCAGGTTGGATATGCTATATACTGCGCTCGAAGCGGTTTTAGCTGAGTACAAGCCGGAGGTGGCGGGCGTGGAAAGCATGTTTTTCCACAAGCATATTCGCAGCGTTTTCACGCTCGGGCACGCTCGCGGCGTGATCCTGCTGGCGCTGGCCAGGTATGGAGTTGAGCTCTTTGAATATTCTCCCCGCGAAGTTAAAAAAGCGGTGGTTGGCAACGGCAACGCTTCCAAACAGCAGGTCCGCTATATGGTAAGCCAGATGCTAAAATTGAAGGCGTCTCCCGTTCAGGACGATGCCTACGACGCGCTCGGCCTGGCGCTGTGTCACTTTCACAGGATTAAATATCAGCCATGATCGACTATATCATCGGTACCCTCACCCATAAAAGCCCGGTTAACGCGGTGGTGGAAACCGCCATGGGCCTGGCCTTTGAACTCCCCATCCCAATCAGCACATTTGAAACCCTGCCTGACGTGGGGCAGCTCTGCAAACTTTTCACCCACCTGCACATCGCGCAGGATGGTGTTCGCCTCTTCGGTTTCTTTTCATCCGCCGAACGCGAGCTTTTTCAGCAACTGACCCGTATCACCAAGGTGGGGCCCAAGAGCGCCCTGTCCATCATCTCCACCATGTCCATTCCCACTTTTGTGAGGGCGATCGAACGGGAAGAAGCCGCTTTGCTGACCAAGGTTCCCGGCATCGGGATGAAAAGCGCCCAGCGCCTGATCATTGAACTGAAGGGCAAACTGCGCCATCTGATGGACTACACGGAACCTGGAGATATGGGGGTGGTGGAAAGCACGGTTACGGAAGTGGAAAACGCTTTGGAGACATTGGGATTCAACGCCCTTCACGTGCGCCGTGAACTGAGCCTGATGGGTGAAGAAGCCAATACCATGCACACCGAGCAGCTGATCAAGGAAGTGATCCGCCGCCTATATCAGAGAAGTGGATAAATGGTTCGTAAAGAAGCCTATCAGACCATTCTGAGAGTGTTTAAGGACAAGGAGTTTTCGGATACTCTTTTGCACCAACGCGCCAAACGGCTGAAAAACAACCACGAGAACGTCGCTCTCTTCTACAACATGGTGAAGGGCGTGATCAAACTCCGCGGCAAGCTGGATTATATCCTTTCCCAACATGCCGATGCGGCCAAATTTGCCGCCACAGACATCAAAATCAAATCATGGCTCTATCTTGGCCTCTATCAATTGATTTACCTGGATTCGATCCCGCCGCACGCGGCGATCAACGAAACTGTTGAATTGGCCAAAGAAAGCCTGGGCGACAAGGTGGCGGATTTTGTGAATGCCCTCTTGCGTGCCTGGCAGCGTCATCCGGAGGTGACCTATCCCTCCGATCCGGTGCAGCGCATCGCCTATGAACACTCCTATGCCCCTGAACTCATCGAACGCTGGATCACACTCTGGGGAGAAGAAGACACCGAATATCTGGCCATCTGGTTCAACGAAAATCCCAGACTGCATCTGAGGGTGAACCGCACCGCCACTACCCCTGCCAAACTGACCCAATATTTTGCCAAGCGCGACATAGTTGTAGCTCAATCCCCGGTGAGTAAGATGACTCTGCTCACCGATGAAGCAGACACTGTGCTGGAAGACGTGGCCTTTTCCGAGGGATATTTTTCGATTCAGGACAGCTCCTCATCGCTGATCGTGGAACTGCTGGATCCCCAAAAGAACGATAATATTTTAGACCTGTTCGCCGCTCCGGGCGGGAAATGCACCTATATCGCCGAGATCCTGGAAAACACCGGCGAGGTGGTGGCAGTGGACAGGATACCCAACAAAATGAAACTTTTGAAACAAGCCGCGGACAGACTGCAACTGACCAATATCAAACTGATTGTCACCGACGCTTTCCATTACGGACCTGTGGCTCCGGCCTACGACCGGGTGCTGGTGGACGCTCCCTGCTCCGGTTGGGGAGTTTTCGGACGCAAGGCAGATCTACGCTGGCAGGCGCATCAAAACATCGATGAATTGGTGAAGCTGCAGGAACGGGCGCTGGACTATGCGGCAAATTTCGTGCGCCTGGAAGGCATCCTTGTCTATTCCCCCTGCACGATGAATCCGTGTGAAAACGAGCGCCAGATAGAAAAATTTCTTGACCGGAATCCGCGCTTCAAGTTAGTGTTCGCAACTGAAAAACTGCCCCGGGACTACACTTCCGGCGGCATGTTTCGCACTTTGCCGTTCCGCCATAACATGGACGGGGCTTTTGCCGCTAAAATGATTAAGACGAGGTAAGATAAGTGGCCAGCGATAAAACTAAAAAGATTTGGCTGACAATAGGGATAGGAGCCGGGATCATCTTTCTCACCGCGTTTCTCACCAGTCAGATTATTCTCCCCATCGTTTTCCGCGCTCCCAAGGAGATAGAGCTGCCAAACCTTGTCGGTAACAGCTTTGCCGCCGCCCGCCTGGCCCTGAGCGAACTCGGATTGCACGTCGTGGTGCAGGATTCAATTTGGTCCGAAAGCGAGAGGGTGAATACCGTTATGGAGCAAAATCCCGCTCCCGGAGAATTCATCAGGCCGGAGGGAACCGTCTATATCCGCGTCAGCCGTGGATCGCGGCAGGTGGGAGTGCCCTCGCTGGTCGGCCTCAGCTATCATGAAGCCTATTACACTCTGCACAGCGCCGGACTCAAAGGCGTAGTCGCGGATTCCCTGTATTCCGACAGTTATGCCGCCAACGCGGTCATCCGTATCTCCCCCGGAGTGGGCTCCAAGATCGAAAAAGGTTCCACTGTCCGCATGTATCTGAGCCGTGGGCCTGAGCCTGTGTCCATCGACCAGGCGGACACCACCATTGTCTATGACGTCCCCTTCGGGACTTGGTAATATTCGCATGACTAAATTGACGCCTCAAGAGACAAAGCTCCGCCTGGATATTCCTCTTTCCCGCCAGCGGCTCTTTGGTTTTCTGCTGGACTCAGTGGAAGGCCTGGCCTCTCATTCCCGCGTGGAAGATTCGCTCCTTCTGGAGATCTCGCTCACGGACGGTCAGTTTGATGAATTTCAGACCTGGCTGGGGTTCTGGGATCAATTCCGAATAAACGAAGCAGATTTAACAAAAACACTTTAGGAGTCTGGGAATTGAAACTTCAAGAGATGATTCTTAACCAGCCGGTGATGAACAGGGTCCTCTATTCTCTGGTCCCCCTGCTGGTATTGGCAATCTATATCTATGGCTGGCGCTCTGCCGCCGTTGTTTTGGTGGCGAACCTGGCCGCCTTTGGCACCGAATATCTCTTCCTAAGAAACAAGAAGGGCCGCAAGGTTTCCATGGCCGTGTTTGTGACCGGCACTCTGCTGGCTATGACTCTGCCGCCGACTATTCCGCTTTGGATGGCAGCTTTGGGAAGCGTGGTGGCCATCGCCTTCGGCAAAATGGTTTTTGGCGGTTTCGGCGCTAATATGTTCAATCCGGCCATCCTGGGCAGGACTTTCATCTATGTTTCCTTCCCCCAGCAAATGACGGTTTCGTGGCTGCGGCCCTATCTGCCAGACTCCTTTCCGGGCGGATTTGCCCGCTGGAGCGCGGACGCAAGCATGCAGACAGGCGCCACAATCCTGAACCAGTTCAGAGCGGGAGTGCAGGTCACCAATACATGGCTGGATACTTTCCTGGGTTTTGAGGCTGGTTCCTTGGGCGAAACTTCTGCTCTGCTAATCATTATTGCCGGAATCTATCTTCTAATCACCAAAACTGCCAAATGGATCCCCATGTTAGCCACCCTGGGCAGCGTCATTCTGTTCAGCTTGATCTTCTATCCGGGCCAAAACCCACTCTTCATGCTCTGCGCGGGCGGCGCGCTGTTTGGCATCGTGTTCATGGTCACCGACCCCATCTCTCAGCCCAAGAGCATCCCAGCCTTGTGGATATATGGCTTGCTGACAGGATTCCTGACTGTTTTCATCCGCCGCTTTTCGCTCTTCGCGGAAGGCTTCATGTTTGCCCTGCTCATCGTAAATTCACTCATGCCGATCATCGAGCACGGCCTGAAAGCCCTGCCCGAAAGGAGGCAGCTTGGAAAATAAAACCGAATTTCGCGACCGGCCGATATATCCGGTGCTCTTCATAATGTTGCTGAGCATCATTTTTGTGGGCATTCTGGCCGTCATGTTCCGTTCCAATGAACCCAGGATCGAGCGCCAGAAAGAAGAAGCCTACCAAAAGACGATTCTCAGCCTCTGCGTGGACAGCCTGGCCAGCCTCAGCGGGAAAAGCGCCGCGGAGATCGAGGCTGCCTTTCCTCAGAGTTATAATGAATATATTGGTAAAGAATTGAAACAGGATACCTTTGTCCGCAAGGCTTTTGAGGTCAAGTTTGGCGGCGGTCCGATCGCCTATGTTTTCGATGTTGCGGGCAAAGGTCTCTGGGGCTCGATGCGGGCTCTGGTTGCCACCACCCTGGATCAGCAAACCCTTTTGGGCGTCTATGTTTATGAGCAGGTGGAAACCCCCGGACTGGGCGGACGCATTGAGGAAGACTGGTTCCGAAACCAATTTAAGAACAAGCGTATTCTCGGCGCCGATGGCCCTCTGGAACTGGAACTGGTTCCGGAAGGTCAGGCTGAAATCGGACCCTCTCAAATTCGCCAGATCACAGGCGCCACCATCACCAGCAAGGCCGTTATCGATATGCTTCGCGGCGAACTCGCCCGGATCGCCGGACTGGCAGGGGAGAAACAATAATGACTCGTAAAGATATCTTTCTCACCAGCGCATTCAGGGAAAACTCAATCTGGAAACAGATCCTGGGTATCTGTTCTGCTCTGGCTGTCACCAACCTGATGCTCAACAGCCTGATTATGGGAATCGGAGTCACGTTCGCGCTGGTGCTTTCCAGCCTCACCGTTTCCCTGATTCGCGAATATACGCCCCGCAGCGTGCGCATGATCGCCCAAACCCTGATTATGGCAGCCTATGTGATCATGGTGGACGTCCTGCTCAAAGCTTTTATGCCCGAAATCAGCAAACAACTGGGGCCCTACGTCGGCCTCATCATCACAAACTGCATTCTGATGGGTCGCTTGGAGGCCTTCGCCTCCAAAAATGAGCCGTTGGATTCGGTGGTGGATGGCTTCGGCGCGGGGGTGGGCTACACCTTTGTGCTGCTAATCATTTCCTTTGTGCGCGAGCTCTTTGGCTTTGGCACTTTGTTCGGCATCAGGATCCTTGGCTCCTGGTGGACGAACTGGAGCATCATGGTGATGGCGCCCAGCGCCTTTTTCCTGCTGGCGCTGCTCATCTGGGTTGTTAACACCAAATATTACAAGGCGGGTTAAAATGGATATTTCTCCTTTTCTGCTATTTTGGGCGGCCATCTTCACCAGCAATATCCTGCTCACCAATTTTTTGGGTATGTGCTCCTACCTCTCTGTGTCCAGGGAGGTGGAATCATCCATGGGGCTTGGTATTGCCGTCACCTTTGTGCTGGTCTTCACCACTGGCCTGAACTGGCTGGCCTACCGCTTTTTGCTGGTGCCCATGCACATCGAATATCTGCAATACATCGTCTTCATCATCATCATAGCGGCTTTCGTGCAACTGCTGGAATTGCTGATTGAACGCTACGCTCCCGCCCTCTATTATACCCTGGGCATCTTCCTGCCGTTGATCACGGTCAATTGCGCCATCTTCGGAGTAAGCCTCTTCATGGTGATCCGGGATTACAGTTTTATCCAATCCGTGGCATACGGGTTTGGCAGCGGCTTGGGCTGGCTTCTCGCCATTCTGATGCTGGCCGGAATCCGCACCAAACTGAGGGAGAAGATGGTTCCCCAAGGTCTGCAGGGAGCGGGGATCAGCCTCATCATCACCGGAATAATGGCTCTGGCTTTCATCGGATTTTCCGGCATAGCCCCCATCCAATAAGGGTTGAACGCGATGCTGCCGATTATTCTGAAAGACATAGCTGTACTCACGGGGCTCAGCGTTGTGCTGGCCATCCTCCTGGTGATTGCCGAGCGCTGGCTGAACAACTATGGCGACTGCAAGATCACCATCAATTCAAAACGGGAGATCACCGTCAAAGGCGGAAACAGCCTGCTTTCCTCGCTGGGCGATCAACAGATTTTCCTGCCCTCGGCCTGCGGAGGACGCGGAACCTGCGGAGTCTGCAAATGCAAGGTTCTGGAAGGTGGCGGACCTGTTTTACCAACCGAGAAGCCCTTCATCACCCAAGCCGAACTGGCCGAAAACGTTCGCCTCAGTTGCCAGGTGAAGGTAAAAACGAACATTTCGATCCAAATCCCGGACGATATCTTTAACATCCGCAAGTTTTCCTCAGTAATCTCCGAGATCATCGACTATACCTACGATATCAAAGGCATCACCTTCAAACTGGATGAGGGCGAGACCATCGACTTCAAGGCCGGACAATATGTGCAACTGATCACTGAGCCCTATGCCAAGGTGAAACAGAAGGTTTCCCGCGCCTATTCGATCTCCTCCAAGCCCGAGGATAATAAGGCCATCCAGCTCATCATCAGGCTGGTTCCCGAGGGAATCTGCACCACCTGGGCGCACACGTGTCTGAAGGTGGGGGACAGGGCCAATTTCACCGGGCCCTACGGAGATTTCTTCCTGCGTGACACCGATGCCGACATCCTGTTCGTAGCCGGTGGTTCCGGCAAAGCGCCCATCAAATCTATGCTCGAACACCTCCAGGTGGTGGGCACCAACCGCAAAATGACCTATTTCTTCGGAGCCAAGACACCGAAAGACCTCTATCTAACCGAAGAGATGACAGCTTTCGAGCAAGTATTTCCGGATTTCCACTATGAGCCGGTGCTCTCACACTCCACCCCCGAGGATAATTGGCAGGGCAAAACCGGATACGTGATGCCCTATTTCAAGGATGCCATCCGCGACCCCAAAAACACGGAAGCCTATCTGTGCGGCAGCCCAGGCATGATCAATGCCGTCATCAAAGGCCTTGTCGAATTGGGCATGGCCAAGGAAAAAATCTATTTTGACAGTTTTGGATAAGCCATGAAAATCACCCCGCAAGAACGCAACACGACGCAGCGGATGCAGCCCGGA
>CAXYWN010000027.1:0-13552 GCA_964292625.1 uncultured bacterium | reverse complement strand
CATAGGGACAGAGAAAACGGCACCACACCCGCTCCCAAAAGAGGGAAGCAACGATGATCAGGATCGTGATCACCACTCCCGGAGCAATCATTTTAGCCAGCAGGGAAAGTCCGTAGAAGGGGCAGAGACGGATAAATAAGTAGCCCAGCCCCACCAGGCTCAGGACCACTGTTGTCAGCAGGATGACGTACTTGATAAAGGCCAGGCGGCGGTCAACGTAAAAGGGGCTGCGGTGTTTCATCCGGTATCTTTTGCCGCGCAAAGCAAAGACCAGTTCCTGCACAGATCCCAGCGGACAAAGCCAGGCGCAGAAACGGCGTCCGAAAAACATCGTGTAAACAAGCACGGCAAAGCCGAAAATGATGGCTCCTGACATCACCAGGCTGCCCAGGCGCAGAAAGCTGCTCCCGTTCATACCAAAACACACCACAGCATAGGGACAGGCCTGATGGATCACATAGCTGCCGCCGCGGATAACCAGGACCAAGAATCCCAAGGACAGCAGCAGCACGATGATCTGCACTATCAGGCGTATCTTTTTGCTTGTGTGGCTATTTTTCAAAACTGGCTCCTAATTGAGGTACCATCCATATTTATTTCGAGCGCTCTGCTGTCAATGAAAAAGTGTGCGCGGGCTTTGCTTTACCAAGCCAGGGTTCAAAGTGCAGCCTATCCTTGTACCAAGCGTCTTTGCCCGATATTTGGAAGGATGCTCAAGTCCGGATAATTCCAATAATAAGTAACTCAACTGAGAATATCGCCAATCTTATCTGACCCTTGAACTTAGCCCTTTAGCCTCTGGATTGTCTCCCGTTCACTTCCCGTGGCTGTCACGGGAACTGTGCGGGAAGCCAAGTGGAAGCGAAAGAGCTAAAAGCAAGGCAGAGAAAGGAGTTTTCAGATTACGCAGAAAAGTCCGGTCTGGGTCAAATTGGGTCTTAGCCGCTGATTTTGGAGATGATATCCTGGCAAAGCTGTCCGGAACGTTCCACGGAACCGCTTTCCACATAGACTCTGATGATTGGCTCCGTACCGCTTTTGCGTACATGAATCCAATGGTCTGAGGCTGTGGCCTTCACTCCGTCACGCAAATCGAGTTCGTATCCTGCCAGAATACCGGGCAGGCTGGCCATGGCTTCGTCCATACGTGCGGGCGAGATTTCCAGCTTGCCTTTGGCAAAATAGAAGCGCGGCAGTTCATTCACAATCTGCGAAACTGTTTTCCCGCTTTCCGCCAGTAATCCCAGGATAAGTGCCATTCCGGCGATTGCGTCCCGGGTGTAATTTACTTCCGGACAGATGATGCCGCCGTTGCCTTCTCCGCCCATGGGAGATTTAATTTCCTGCATCAGTTTGCCAACATTGATTTCGCCGACTTTGGTCCTGTGAACCTTCACGCCAAAGAGTCCGGCGATATGATCGGAAAGCATGGATGTGGAGAGGTTGACCACGATGTCGCCGGGATTTTTGGGCAGGATAAAAAGTTCCGCCAAGGCGATCGAATACTCTTCGCCGATGCAGGCGCCATGTTCGTCTACAACGGAAAGCCGATCGACATCCGGATCAGTGGCGAAGCCGAGGTCAGCTTGGTTGCGCCGGACCTCTTCTTCAAGCTGGCCGAGGTTTTGGTTCAAAGGTTCTGCCGGATGGGCAAAAACACCGGTGGGAGAGGAATTGATGCCAATCACTTCGCAGCCCAGCGCTTTGAGCAACAGGGGCGAAATGAGGCCGCCGGCGCCATTCACCGAATCTAACACTACCTTGAATTTGCGGGCCTGGATCTTCTCGATGTCCAGCCAGGGAATGCCCAAAACCTTGGCTACGTGATGATTTATCGCTTCCTGATCCTGGGATAGTGCGCCCATGCCCTGCCAGTCGTTCCAGCCCAGAGGTTCATCCACAGAGGCAAGAAACGCGGAGGCTTTGTCCGCAGATAGAAACATCCCATCGCCATCCACAAATTTGAGGGCGTTCCACTGGGGCGGATTGTGGGAAGCGGTGATGCTTATTCCGCCTTGGGCGGAGTGTCTTATTACGTTCAGTAGCACAGTGGGAGTGGCCACGACACCAATGTCGATCACATCGCAGCCCACGCTGAGCAGGGCCGCGGTTACAGTGTTCAACATGGCGATTCCAGTGGTGCGGGAATCTCTGCCCACCACAATTTTGGGTCTTTCTTCCCGTGCGGGCCTGAGGGAATTTTGGGATATGAATTGCCCGAATCGTGCCGCATAACGCAGAACGACTTCGGGGCCCAGGGAGTCACCAAAGACTCCCCGGACCCCGCTAACGCCGGTCATCAATTTGCTCATTGGCTTTTAATAACCGTATTTATACCTGTTGTCGATGATTTTGGCATCCTTGCGGAGCTGCTGGAACCAACGGTTGAAAGCGGCGTCCTCAAGACGGGAGCGGACCTCTTCCTGTTTGGCTTTGTCGTAGGCCTGCATATTGGGTTTGTTGCGGTTTTCCGCGAAGATGATGAAGGGACCTTCAGCGGTGGTGATCAGCGTTGAATATTGGCCTGAAGTAAGGGCGAGGGCGGCTTTGTCGAAGTCGTCCAATTGAGCGTTCACAGGAGCGTCCAAGCGTGTTTTAACCTTATGATCTTTCAGATCGATCACTTTCCAGCCTTCTTCGATGGCGCTGGCCAGATAATTATCTTTGGGCACACGTTTCGCAAAATTTTCGGCTTTGGTCTTCACGTTGGCGATTTTTTTCTTTTTCTCGAGGTCATACTTGATCTGGAGTTTCTTCTCGGTGAAGTCTTCAAAATAGGACTTCACGATGTCCATAACTTCTGCCACGACATATTGATCCTCGCCGTTTATCTTGATCATAAAGACATCCGAGACCTTTCCGGCTTTCTTGGCTTTCATAAATTGGTGCAGGCCGCCATGTTCGCCGATCCCTTCCATCTGATTGTTGTCGTGGGCCAGCCAGGGGGAAGTGGTTACCTCAAGTTTAAGTTCCTTGGCAACCTTGTCGATATTCTTTCTGGCTATCAGCTTACGGGCGTCCCTGGCTTGATCGCGCAGGTCGTTGCGGGTGGATTCTGTGGTTCTCACTCGGTAAAGGATGTGGCTGGCTGAGATGCTTTCCTGGCCAGGCACGGTGGAGAAGATAGTGTCGCATCTTACGATGTGCCAGCCAAACTGCGAACGGAAAGGTTTGGATATTTGGCCGGGTGCGAGGGCAAAGGCCACGCTGTCAAACTCCGGCACCATCTGGTTTTTTCCGAAGGTGCCAAGGGATCCGCCTCTCTCGGCGGAGCCAGGATCTTCGGAAAATTCCAGAGCGAGCATGGCGAAATCTTGCCTGTCGCGCAGAAGCCGGTTGTAGATCCCGTCAATTTCCTGCTTGACGTCGTTGAAATCCTGATCGGATGGTTTTATGGGGAAAGTCACATATTTGATGCGAGAGGCAGGGCCTTTCTTGAATTCTTTGCCCTTGTTATCCTCGTAATACTTCTTGATTTCGGCGTCGGAAACAGAGACGGAGGCGCTGTCGGCCATATTGAAATCAAACCAGATGGCCTTGCCGGTCACGCTGTCTGTATCTTTGACGTAATCGGCTTTGAGGCTGTCGGCTGTGATTCCCGCGGCTTTTTTGATCTTGTCCTGCAGTTTCTTCTTGGGGAGATAGTCCTTCATACTGTCATAAAGCACCCTGCGCAGTTCATAGTTATTGTTCAGGGCGTTGAAGTATTTGGCCCGGTCAAATCTCCCATTGGTCTGCAAATCTGGATTCTGCTGGATATCCGGAGGTATTTCATTCTCCATCGCGTTCTTGATCTCGGTATCAGTTACCTTGATTCTGTGCTTCTTGATCTGCTGATTCCAAATTGTTTCGTCAATCATTTCCTGCCAGGCTGTATTATGTACATAGGACATCGAGTTTTCGTCTATCGTCTGTCCCTGGGCTTCATAACGCTTGATCACTTCCTGGATCTTTTCGTTGTATTGCTGAGGGCTGATCTTCGTTCCGTTGATTTTGGCCAGGAATCTGCCCTGGAATGATTCCATTATACGTTCCCCGCCAAATATACCTCCGGCTCCGAGGCTCAGGATGAAGGCCGCAGCTACTATATAGACTATGACCTTCTGATTTTTTCTAAGGACTTCGAGCATTTATCTCCTCCCATTATGGGTTAAAAATTACTTTGAAAAGCCACTATTTTCAAGGGCGGCTTTTTTACAAGGTTTTTTTTAGATCTCCGCCTTTCTGAGGAACGCCAGACCCAATAAAGTGAAGAATAGATTGGGCAGCCAGGCGGCCCAGACAGGCGGGATTACGCCGCTATAACCGAGGCTTTGGACCACGCGCACCATGATCAGGTAGAGAAAGCAAACCAGCAATCCGAGCAGGAACACCAGGCCCCTGCTCTTCGAGCGGGTATTGGAAGTGGCCACGGGGATGAAAAAGAAGATCACGATCAGGTTTGTGAGCGGAAAAGCCAGCTTCATGTGCAGATCAACTATCTCCCGGTGGGCCGGCTCGCCCATTCTTTGCAGTCTGGCGATGTAGTCATTCAGCTCCAGGAAGGTGAGCGAGAGTGTCTTTTTGGTGATCCGTACGAAATCCTGGGGTTTCACATCCAGCAAAGGCAGATCGGTGCTGGCATAATACTGATAAAACGTCTGTTTTCCTTTGTCAAAACGCCGGATCTCACAATCCTGGAGTACCCAGCGTCCCTGCTGCCAGACCGCTGACGAGGCCGTAACCCGCTCGGCAATTTCATTGTCCTCGGGGTCCAGGCGGCTGAGGTCAATCACGCGGATAGTATTTTGATAGCCATCGAAGAAGGCGAAATAGTAAAAATCGTTGCTGTCTCCCTGATAGTGGACCCGTGCCTTGAGCAGATTGTCTTCCTCCTGCGCGCCCTGGATCTTGACATTGTAGATGTAGCTGCGGGTCTTTTCCGCGCAGGGCATCACATATTCCGCAAAAACCCCCACCCCGAGGCTGATCAGCAATCCCAAAGCAAACAGCGGCAGCATCGCCCGTTTGATGCTGACCCCGGCGGCACGAATTGCCACGCTTTCGTTGTGTTTGGACAGCGAATTCATCATGAACAGCCCTGTGATAAGCACCGTCACCGGCGAGGTGAGAACGATCAGATAGGGCAGGCGCAGCAGATAATAGAGGATGGCCAGTTGCAGTGTGGCGCCGCTGCGCATCAGGGGTGCGAGATTGTCGATCACATCGATCACGATGAACACCACCGAAAAGGACAAAAAGACGATTAGATAGGTTTTGAGAAACTCGCGGGTGATATAGCGGTCGAGAATTCGCATCTGTATCCTCAGTGGATCAACTCGTCCGGAGCGTTTTGCAGTTTGGCCTTGCGGTGAGTCAGCCGCCAGCTCAGCAGGTTGAGGTTGATCAGTTGTTTTTCATGCGCTGAGAGGTAGATCAGGATGGCTGCCAGGATCATAAAGATGATATTGCTGATCCACATGGAGAGAAACGGACTCATCAGAGCCCGGTCGGCGAGTTCTTCTCCGCCGGTGAGGGCCACATAGTAGATCAAAAAGATCACGCTGGAAACGGAAAACGCCGTGCCGATGCCGCTGGTGCGGGTCATCAGGCCCAGCGGGATGCCCACCAACACGAAGATGATGATGGCAAAGGACAGCGAAAATTTCTTGTGATATTCCACCTGCAGCGAGCGCAGGCTCTCGTCAATCTGCCGCTCAGCATCTTCCGCCGAGGTCTTCATAATGCCCAGCCGGCGCTGCTCAACACTGCTTGCATAGTCTTTGGGTTGCCCGGCCAGCAAGTCAAGCCGGTTTTGCAGGTTGCCAATCTCCTGTCTCTTGTCTTTCAGCTCTCCCTCTTTGGCTGTGATGGCTGCCGTCAGTTGAACATAGGTCATTTCACGATCGGAGCGGTAGGCGCTTTCAGCGAAATTGAGGTTCGTGGTCAGATCGCGGACGTACACCGAAAAGGTCTCAAATTTGCGCAATTGATATTTTCCCGGCTCGCGTTCGTTGCGTTCGTGCATTTCTCCATTATGGAGGATGATCTGGAGGCTGTTGCCATTGTCCAGTTGCACCACTTCTCCGCTCTCAGCGGCGATTGTGCGGGGCAGTTTGGTTTGGCTGCGATCGTAGATCAACACGTCGCGCAGCTCGTTGTTTTCGTTTTCCTTCACATATATGGTATATTCGGAAAGAGTGGTGAATTCATTTGGTTTGATGATTGTCATCGGCCGGTAGTAGGCGATCTTGACGGTCAGGTTTTTCAGTTTGTGATTGGCATTGGGCAAAAAATAGTGGTTGAACCAAACCATCACCCCGGTGAGGAGAAGCGCCGTGACCAGCAATGGCCCCAGCATCCGGTAGAGATTGATGCCGCTGGATTTCATGGCAATGGTTTCGCGATCCACGGTCATGCGTCCAAAAGCCAGGATGGTGGCCACCAAAACGGCCATCGGGATGGACAGCGCGATCATATAGGGCAGAGACAGCGCGAAAAGTTCCATAATTGTGTTCAAGTCGAGCTTCTTCTCAATGATCAAATCAAGCAGGTCGATTATTCTGTCGATCAGCAACACGAAAGTCACTACAAACAGCGAGATAAAAAATGGCGCTATATGTTCCTTGAGGATATAACGCGACAGGATCTTCATCGGCCAATCATCTCCATGAGCTCGTTTTCGCTGATTATCTTTACGGAGGCGATCTTCTGCGCCTTGGCGAGTTTGGACCCGGGTTTGGCGCCCGTCACCAGGAAATCCAAACTCGCGCTCCCTCCTCTGATCATACGGCCGCCGTGGCTGCGGATCAGATCCTCCATTTCCTTTCTGGATAAGCTTTCCAGGCTTCCTGTAATCAAAAAAGTCTTGTCTGCCAAAGCTGCCGATTCACGCTTCAGCTCATAGTTGAACCGTAAACCCAGGGAGCGCAATTTTTCCACCAATGCCAGGTTGGCAGCGTTGCTAAACCAAGCTTTGAGCGACATCGCGATCTTGGTTCCCACCTCTCTGACCTGCGCCAGCGTGTCGGGACCGGCCTTGATGAGTTCATCCACATTGCCAAAATATTCGGCCAGATTGCGCGCCGTTACTGTGCCCACATAGCGGATGCCCAAAGCAAAGAGCACCCGGTCGAAGTTCTTGGCTTTGGAGGCCTCGATGGCATTCTTCATGTTTTCGGCGGATTTTAGGCCGAACCTGTCCAGCAAAGCCAGAGCTTCAAAGTCAAGTTGATAGATGTCCGCGATGCCAAAGATCATCTTCTGCTCCAGCAACCTGGCGATCAGGCTTTCGCCCAGGCCGGCGATGTCCATCGCGTTGCGGGAGGCAAAATGCTCAATCCTGCGTTGTAACTGGGCGGGGCAGGACGCGTTGGGGCAATAGCTGATGGCGCCTTCCTCATCTTTTTCCAAATGACTCCCGCAGACGGGACAAGCGGCGGGAAAGGCCACCGGCACAGCTTTCGGATCGCGTTTGTCCGCGATGGCGGTGAGGATTTTGGGGATTATCTCGCCGGATTTGATCACGCGCACGGTATCGTTGAGATACAGGTCCAACCGGCGGATCTCGTCTTCATTGTGCAGGGTGGCGCGGGCTACCGTGCTGCCCGAAAGGTAAACAGGTTCGAGGATGGCGACCGGGGTCACCGCGCCGGTGCGCCCCACCTGATATTGCACCTCCAGCAACTGGGTTTCCTTCTCTTCGGGTTTAAATTTGTAGGCCACGGCCCATTTGGGACTTTTTGCCGTATAGCCCAAACGCTTTTGTAAAGCCAGGTCATCGACCTTGATCACCACTCCGTCGATCTCAAAGGGGAGCTTGAAGCGCTGTTTTTCCCACCCATCGCAGAAGCTCTGGACCTCGGCGTAGGAAGCGCAAATCCTGTATTGATCTGCGATCGGAAATCCCAATCCGGCCAACCAGTCCAGCAACTTAGACTGCTTCTGAACGGGTAATTCGGTATAATAGCCAACCGTGTAAAAGATAGCCTTCAGATGGCGTTTTTTCACCTCAGCGGAATCTTTGAGTTTGATGGAACCCGCGGCCGCGTTGCGGGGATTGGCAAAAACCTTTTCCTCATCGGCAGTCCGTTGTGCGTTGAGCTGCAAAAAATCCGCCACCGGGATGTAGATTTCGCCGCGTATCTCGATGGGGGAGAGGTGCTCAATCTGCTGCGGAATATCCTTCAAAGTGCGGACATTAACTGTCACAACTTCGCCTGTAACCCCGTCTCCGCGCGTCGTGGCATATTCCAGCGCGCCGTTCTCATAGTACATGTTTATCGAAAAACCGTCGATCTTGAGTTCTGTGGTCAGGACGGGGAAAAACCCCAGCTCGGCCGCCAGTTTGGCGCACCATTGATCCAGTTCTTCGGAGGAATAGCTGTTGTCCAAACTATACATTCTTTGCCGGTGCGGGATGGTTTCCGCTCCGAACCTGAGGTCGCTGCCAACTCTATCCAGAGGTGATTCGTCTGCCAATCCGTCTTCCAGCTGGCCCTCCAGAGCTTTGAGCTGCTGCGCCAACTGATCATATTCATAGTCGCTGATCGCCGGATTGGCAAGCTCATAATAGAGCACGTTGTGCCGCTCAATCTCGGCTCTCAGCCGCTTGATTTCCCTGTTCAGGACTTCATTCATAGTTCATAGAGTTCGGGACGGCGGTCTGTGAAAGCGTCGTTCAGAGGCGTAATCTCTTTGTCCAAACCCTTATCCGCGTCAATTTCGCAGGTTCTCACTCCCGCTTCGCTTTCGGTCATCCTGATCAAGATCTCGCCCGTGGTGCCCAATATCTGGCTTTGGCCGGTGAATTCCAAGCTTTGCGGGCCGTTGGTTTCTTTGCCGGTCCGGCTCGAGGTGATGGAGAAGCCCCTGTTTTCCAGGCTGCGGGTAATCATCGCCTGTTGGCACCATGGCAAAACGAGGTTGGAGGGATGGCAAATGATCTGCGCTCCCTTCAAAGCCAGCGTTCGGGCGGACTCGGGAAAGATCCAGTCGAAGCAGACCATCATTCCCACCCGCACGCCGTGCTTGGCTGGATAGACGTTCAAACCGGTTTCGCCTGGAGTGAAGAAGAGCTTTTCCCGGTTGAAGAGGTGCGTTTTTCGGTAGATATAGTAGCTTCCATCCGGATTGATGAGGGCCGAGGAATTGTAGAACTTGTCTCCAGCCCGCTCCGCAAACCCATACACAATGCTGAAATTATTTTCACGCGCCAGGCTGCGGAAAGTCTCGAAAGCCTCTCCGGACGGGATTTCCTCGCTCACCGAGGCCACCTCGTCGCGCGAAAGGAACACATAGCCGCTGGTGCAAAGCTCAGGCAAAACCACCAGATCGGTGATTAGGCCGGATAACAGCTTGGTCATTTGCTCAAGGTTGCTTTGCGGATCCAGCAAACGGGGTTCAAATTGCAATACGGATACACGGTAGCTCATGATTGCGTCCTCCCGGCTTCTGTATTTTTCAGCTTTGTATTCAGGATAGGGCAAGTCATCTTATCACTCCCAACTTTATTTTCTACCACAAATCCAATATGAGCCTATTCGGTCAAGTTCTTTTCAGCGTCCGAATCAGGCAAAGCAATGCTCAATCGGTCAGAGGCGGGAAATCAAAGAACCGGGCTGCGCGCCAGAGTGCATTAAAACAGAGCTCAGGCCATTTTTGATCAATCTGTCCGGGATAATTTTCTTGACGCCAGAGCGGCATTCAAAAGATACGTAAGCATCTATTAATTTTTAAGTATTGAGGTTTATAATGAATTACGACGTGATGATAATCGGCGGTGGCCCAGCCGGACTTAGCGCAGCGATCTACGCTGCCCGGGGTGGTCTTAAAACAGGTGTTTTTGAAAAAGGAATCATTGGCGGACAGATCAACGTAACCGATGAAGTTGAGAACTATCCAGGCTTTCCGGAACCGCTCTCCGGTTTTGATCTCACCGACAAGATGCGGCTGCAGGCGGATCGTTTCCTGGCCCATTTCATTGATGAAGAGGTCACGGCCATTGGCATGGAAGGCCTCTGCAAGATCATTGAGACGCCGGAAAACAGTTATCGCTGCAAGGCCCTGATCATTTGCACGGGAGCTCATCCCCGCCTGCTCAGCGTCCCTGGCGAGGATCGCTTCATCGGCCGCGGCGTTTCCTACTGCGCCACCTGCGACGGCGCGCTATATCGCGGTAAAATAGTTGCCGTGGTCGGCGGCGGCGATTCGGCCATTGAAGAAAGCCTTTTCCTCACCCGCTTTGCCCACAAGGTGATCGTGATCCATCGCCGCGACGAGCTGCGCGCCCAGAAAATCATCCAGGAACGTGCCTTCAAGAACCCCAAGATAGAATTTGTCTGGGATACCGTGGTGCAAGAGATCCACGGCGACACCAAGATCGAAAAGCTGGAAGTCGTGAACCGCAAAAACCACGAAATATCCTTCCTCCCAGTGGACGGAGTTTTCATCTATGTGGGCATCCTGCCGAGCAACGAACTGGTGGAATCCAGGCTGGAACTGGACAGCAGCGGATTTGTGATCACCGACGAAAACATGCATACCAAAGTCCCCGGAATCTACGCCGCGGGCGACATCCGCCACACCGTTCTGCGCCAGGTGGTCACAGCCACCAGCGATGGCGCCGTGGCTGCCTGGAGCGCCGAAAAATGGATCTTGGAAAACTATGACACCGTCGAAGGTCTGGAAGAGGCTTTGAGTGTTGACCAGTAAGGAAATCCGGCAAACTTTCATCGACTTTTTCCTGGAGCGCGGCCACATTTTCATCCCATCCTCGCCGGTGGTCCCCCAGGACGATCCCACCCTGCTCTTTGCCAACGCCGGTATGAATCAGTTCAAAAACATCTTCCTGGGCCCCAAAGAAGCCGAGGTCAAGCGCGCGGTGAACAGCCAGAAATGCATCCGGGCCGGCGGCAAACACAACGACCTGGAAGAAGTGGGCAAAGACGGCTATCACCACACTTTTTTTGAAATGTTGGGCAACTGGTCTTTTGGCGATTTTTACAAGCAAGAGGCCATCCACTGGGCCTGGGAACTGCTCACCGAAGTTTGGAAAATGCCCCGGGAAAAGCTTTATGCCACGGTGCACGACAGTGACCACGAGGCCTTTGAACTCTGGAAATCCCAGACTGACATCGACCCCGCCCACATATCCTATCAAGGCGACGCCGACAATTTCTGGGAAATGGGGGACACCGGCCCCTGCGGCCCCTGCAGCGAGATTTACATCGACCGCGGGCCAGCCCATTGTTCCCAATCCGTCGAGCCGGGCCACGAATGCCTCATCTGTGGCGATTGCGGGCGTTTCATCGAACTCTGGAACCTCGTTTTTATCCAATACAACCGCGAAAAAGACCGCTCCCTGACCCCGCTCAAAGACAAGTTTGTGGATACCGGAGCCGGCTTCGAACGCTTGGTGCAGGTGCTGCAGGCCAAAAACAGCAATTACGAGACCGACCTCTTTATGCCCATCATCCAACGCATCGCGGATCTCAGCGGAGTGGCCTACCTTCCTGAGGGCGGAACTTCCCACCGGGTGATTGCAGACCACGTGCGCTGCCTGTGTTTTGCCCTCGCTGACGGCGGTTTCCCCTCCAATGAAGGCCGGGGTTACGTTTTACGGCGCATCCTGCGCAGAGCCGCCCGCCACGGTCGTCTGCTGGGCTTCATCGAACCTTTTATGTTCCATCTGGTGGATTCCGTAATCGCCGTCATGGGGCATCACTTCCCTGAATTGGCGGGAAAAGAAGCCTATATCCGCATGGTGATCAAGGCCGAGGAAGAACGTTTCAGCGCCGCTCTGGACAAGGGTTTGGAACAGCTCGACGAGATTTACGCGCGGCTGGACGGAGATCTGATTTCCGGCCAGGACGCCTTCATGCTTTACGACACTTACGGCTTTCCGCTTGATCTCACGCTGCTGCTGGCCGCCGAGAGGAATTTCCGGGTCGATACGCGCGGCTTTGAAGAGGAGATGGAAGCCCAGCGCGCCAGAGCCCGCAAAAGCTCCAAGTTCGCCTATGTGGCCGATTCCGCCGCTTGGGTGGAACTGGAACCCTCCTCCCCGACTGTGTTTTTGGGCTATGCCGAATCTTCCGCGCCAGCCCACATCCAGAGATATAGGATCAGTGAAGACGGCCTGCTGCATCTACAGCTCGACCGCAGCCCTTTCTACCCGGAATCCGGCGGACAGCTTGCCGATACGGGACGCATCCACAATTCCGGCTTCGAGATGCGGGTGACTCAGGTGAAGAAAATCGACGACCACCAAATCCATATCGGAGCCTTGATGAGCGGCGCGCTGAATGCCGAACCCGTAACCGCGGAGATCGACCTGCCCCGGCGGCGCGACATTATGCGCAACCACACCGCCACCCACCTTCTGCACAAGGCCCTGCGAACTGTTTTGGGCGATCACGTGCAGCAGAAAGGCTCGTTGGTGGGCCCCGATCATCTGCGCTTCGATTTCACCCACATGCAGGCCCTGACGCCAACCGAGCTCACCGCCATCGAAAACATCGTCAACGCCGCCATCCGGGATAACCGCTCCGTCAAAATCGAGGTCAAGGACATCGCCGCTGCCCGCGAGGAAGGGGCGATTGCCCTGTTTGGGGAAAAATACGCCGAACAGGTGCGCGTGGTGAGCGTCGAAGACTTTTCCAAAGAGCTTTGCGGCGGCACCCACGTTTCTGCCAGCGGAGAAATCGGCCTCTTCAAGATTGTCTCGGAAAGTTCCTCCTCCGCGGGGATCAGGCGCATCGAAGCCCTCACCGGCCGCGCCGCCGATCAGTTTGTGCTGGCGCTCCAGTCTCAGTTGGCGCAATTGGCCGAGCTGCTGCACGTCCCGGAAAAGATGCTGGATACAAAGGTCGAAGCCCTGCAGAGCCGCGTTCACGAACTGGAACAGCAGATTAAACAGCTCGACGCCCAAAAATCCAGCGCCGAAGCGGCTGAATTGCTCAGCGGAATCAAAGACCTGGGCGATTTTCAACTGCTCAGCGTCAAGCTGGAAGCGGATGCCGCCAGGCTGCGTGAATTGGGCGATTATCTCAAAGACAAAGCGCGCAACGCCGTGACCCTGCTCTTTGCCGTTTCAGAAAACAAAGTGACCGTTCTCTGCTTGGTGGGGGAGACCCTCCGCCCCAAATTCAACGCCGGAACCATCGTTAAATCAGTTTCCGCTTTGCTGGAAGGCAAAGGCGGAGGCAGACCCGATTCCGCCATGGGTGGAGGCACCCGGCCCGATAAACTCGACGAGGTGATCCAAACCCTGCCCCAGATTATCCGCGGAACCCTTTAATAAGGATACGGCGGATAGCCTCTTCTCTCCAGGGAAACAATAATGTTTTTCCTGGGTGGGATGGGGCCTCTTAGCTGGGTGAATAAACCTTCGTAACGATGAATTCCGAAACGGCTTGCTGAAGGTGCTGATAGTGTATTGCAAAAAGAACTGGATTCCAGCGCAGGGTGAATCCATTGATATGGCGGGCGCCTGCAAAAGGACGAACCGCAGTTCGTCCCTACATTAATTTATCCTGGAAATCCTGCCGATCCCGTCATCCGTGTTCCCTTC
>CAXYWN010000026.1:0-13714 GCA_964292625.1 uncultured bacterium | reverse complement strand
GTTACCATCCCCGCCAGGGCTTTGGCCCGGTGGGAATAGGCGTTCTTTTCGGCGTCGGACATCTGGGCATAAGTCCTGCCGCCGGGATCGGGGATAAAAATCGAATCGTAGCCGAAGCCGTTTTCCCCGCGTTCAGATTCTGATATGGCTCCCGGCATGATGCCTTCTTTGAAGGAAACAACTCCGTCCGGGGCTGCTAACACGGCGCAGGTGCGGAACTCGGCGCGGCGGTCGGCAACGCCTTTAAGCAGAAGCATGGCTTTGTCCCGGTTGTCTTTATAACTGCAATGTTCGCCGGCAAAGCGGGCGGCGAATACTCCCGGCTGACCGTTCAGGGCGTCTATAAAGAGGCCGGTGTCGTCAGCCAGGCAAAGCAAACCGGAATGGCGGGCTGCCTCCAAAGCTTTTTTGGCGGCATTACCACGCAGAGTGGGTTGATCTTCATCCGTGGGCGGAAGATCAGGGAAATCGAGCAGAGAAACAAGCTCAATTTCCAGGCCAAAAAGGAGTTCACGGAGTTCGGTTAGCTTATCCGGATTCCGGGAGGCAAGCAGCAGTTTCAGCATGCGTTATTTGCTTTTGAATAACTTTTTGATCTGGGATAGAATGTTTTTATCCAAAAATCCCTCCGCGGCGTTGGTGATCTTCTGCATCAGGTGTAAAACGTTGCCTTCGCCGCTCCAATTATCTTCCAGCACCTTCTGGTCGATGTCGTTGAGCAGCATGTTCAGTCCCAACACCACCACCACCAGGTCGTCCACGTGGCCAATAATGGGAATGAAATCCGGGATGATGTCCAGAGGCATCATCACATAGGCAATCACGCCAGCCAGCATTAGTTTACGCTTCGTGGGCACGCGTTTGTCCAAGGCAACGCGGCTGACCATGATGAAGAAATCCGGCAGCAGAAAAAGATATTCGGCCACTTTGCCGCCGGTCTTGCCGGTCTTTTCGCTGGTCCAGTTCTTGGCTTTTTTTCGCAGCTTCTCGTAGAATTGCATTTTGTCCTTATCCACATCAACGATGCGGTCTTCGAGCTGTTCCCGTTCGGAAGCGGAAATGTTTTCTCCGGTAAAAATGTCATCGTTCATAATCACCTCGTAAATCCATTATTTCGAACCTTTCCAAAACGGTCAAGCACTTTTTGGTTCAAGCGCGGAAAAAGACAAAGTTTGGGGTAAAACAAAGCGCCGGAGGAAACATTCTCCGGCGCTGTTTGGTGTTTTTATATCTTGCTTATTTGGTTTCTCGAATGGCGGCCATCGCGGCAGCCAATCTGGCGATCGGAACCCGGTAAGGTGAGCAGCTCACGTAGTTCATGCCCACGCGGTGGCAGAATTCCACGCTGCTGGGCTCTCCGCCGTGTTCGCCGCAGATTCCCACCTTGAGGTCGGGTCTGGTTTGGCGTCCGCGGTCTGTGCCCATCTGCACCAGCTGTCCCACACCTTCCTGATCCAGAATCTGGAAAGGATCGTGTTTGAGCAGGCTTTTGGCAATGTAGATTGGCAGGAAGACGTTGGCGTCATCACGCGAATAACCGAAGGTCATCTGGGTGAGGTCGTTGGTGCCAAAGCTGAAGAATTCAGCTCTGATCGCAACCTTGTCCGCAATCAGGGCAGCGCGGGGGATCTCAATCATGGTTCCCACCAGATATTCGACCTTGGCGCCTCTTTCGGCAAAGACCTTTTCCGCGGTGGCGCGGATGATCTTTTCCTGCATATTGAACTCGGCTTCGGTGCCGATCAGGGGGACCATGATTTCCGGCAGCACGTTCACGCCCTTGGCCTGGACGTTCAGAGCAGCCTCAATGATCGCCCGGGCTTGCATTTCGGTGATCTCGGGATAGGTGTTGCCGAGGCGGCAGCCGCGGTGACCCAACATGGGATTGGTCTCGTGCAGGGCATTCACGCGTTCCTGCACGATTTCCAGGCTAAGGCCAAGTTCGGCGGCCATGATCTTTTGCTCGGCCTCATCGTGCGGTACAAACTCGTGCAAGGGAGGATCCAAAAGGCGGATCGTGACGGGGAAGCCGTCCATGGCGGTGAAGATGCCTTCAAAGTCCGCACGCTGGATGGGCAGAAGCTTGTCCAAACCTTTCCTGCGTCCGGCTTCGTCGGTGGCCAGGATCATTTCGCGCATGGATTTGATGCGGTCGCCTTCGAAGAACATGTGTTCCGTGCGGGTGAGGCCGATGCCTTTGGCGCCGAAACCGCGAGCCACGGTGGCGTCCTTGGGTGTGTCGGCGTTGGTGCGCACATACATCTTGGTGTGTTTCTCCGCGAGGTCCATGATCTCGGCAAAATCGCCGCTGAGTTCCGGATCCACGGTCTCGATCTTGTCTTCGAAAACCTGGCCGGTGCTTCCGTTCAGGGAAATCCAATCGCCTTCGCGATAGACTTTGCCTTTCACGCTCATGGTGCGTTTCCTGTTGTCGATAGTGATGGCTCCGACTCCGGAGACGCAGCATTTACCCATGCCGCGGGCGACCACCGCCGCGTGGGAAGTCATTCCTCCCCGAGCGGTCAGGATGCCTTTGGCTACGTTCATGCCACGCAGGTCTTCCGGTGAAGTTTCCAAACGGCAGAGGATCACTTTTTTACCTTCTGCGGCCCAGGCTTCGGCGTCGTCGGCGAAGAAGACAATCTGTCCGTAGGCGGCACCCGGCGAGGCGGGCAGGCCTTTGGCGATCTCTGTGGCGCTGGCGAGTCCTGCCTTGGAGAAGACAGGATGCAGAAGCTCGTCGAGTTTATTGGGCTCCATCCGGAGCAGGGCGGTCTTTTCGTCGATCTTGCCTTCGCGCACGAGGTCCATGGCTACTTTCACCATGGCAAAGCCGGTGCGCTTGCCGTTGCGGGTCTGCAGCATCCAGAGTTTACCGTCCTGGATGGTGAATTCGATGTCCTGCATATCCTTGGCATGGTCTTCCAGCTTCTTCTGGGTGGCGAAAAGTTCCTGATAAACTTCAGGCATTGCCTCTTCCAGGGAGGGGAATTTGCCCGCGCGTACTTCTTCCGAGACTTCAGCCAGTTTGGCCCAACGCTGGGAACCGATCTTGGTGATCTGCTGCGGGGTGCGGATTCCGGCAACCACGTCTTCGCCCTGGGCGTTGATGAGGTATTCGCCGTTGAAAAGGTTCTCGCCGGTCGCGGCGTCGCGGGTGAAGGCCACTCCGGTGGCGCTTGATTCACCCATATTGCCGAAAACCATGGCCTGGACGTTCACCGCTGTTCCCCAGTCGTGAGGAATTCCGTCCATTTGGCGATAGAAAAATGCTCTGTCGTTGTTCCAGCTGTTGAAAACGGCAAAGATTGCGCCCCAGAGCTGTTCCCAGGGGTCATCCGGAAAATCATGGCCGGTGCTGTCTTTCACAGCTTTTTTGAAGCGGGCGACCATTTCTTTCAGGTCTTCCGCGGTCAGGTCGAGGTCTTCCTCAACGCCCTTTTCTTTTTTCATCTGGTCGATGATCACTTCAAAGGGGTCGTGTTCTTCTTTGCTGGCGGGTTTGAGGCCCAGCACCACGTCGCCGTACATCTGCACGAAGCGGCGGTAGTTGTCCCAGGCGAAACGCGGGTTGCCGGTCTTTTTGATGATGCCCTGCACTGCGGAATCGTTCATTCCCAGGTTCAGGATGGTGTCCATCATTCCGGGCATCGAGGCCCGTGAGCCGCTGCGGACCGAGACCAGAAGCGGATTCTCGTTGGAACCGAAGCTCATGTGCATCAGTCCTTCGACATATTTGACGGCGCTCTGCACTTCGGCAAGCAGCAGCTCGCGCATTTTGGCATCGCCCAGCCGCGTAAATTCGTTGCACGCGTCTGTGGTTAAAGTAAATCCTGGGGGTACGGGCACGCCGATGAGATTCATCTCAGCGAGGTTGGCGCCTTTTCCACCGAGGAGATTTTTCATGTCGGCCCTGCCTTCGGCACTTCCGTTACCGAACAGGTAAACACGTTTTGTATTGGGCATTTATCCTCCATGTATGGTTAGTTTTATTATTGTCTAACCTGATTCTAAAGGACGTCTTTTTGTCAATAGTAAATCCGGTTTTGAGATGAGGTCCGGGACAAATTTAGCTTCCCGCAGTAGAAGAATAGGCCGGCAGGGAAAAAAATCCTTTACAGATTTTTGCACTTCCAAATACTGACAAATCAGTAGAAATTGAGATAAAACAAAAAGTATAAAGCAATGTAAGGAAAAGCGATGAAAAAGTTACTTGTCATGCTCTTTGCCCTCCTATGTCTGGGACAAATAGCGGCCAAAGTGGATTTGAACACCGCCAACCTCGAGGAACTTATGCAGCTGCCGGTCACGGAACGGCAAGCCAGGGATATCCTGGACTACCGCACCTATATCGCCATTTTCAGCGATGTCTACCAGCTGCGCGAGATCCCTTCCATCGATCAGAAAACCCTGCTCAGGATCAAAGACCTGGCCGTGGTTTCCATGTATATGGAGGAAGACGAGGTGGCCGCCAGGCGCGAGGAAATCCGCGATTTACTGGAACGCCTGGACAGCAACGAGGGAGCCTCAGAAGGCATGTCGGATGTCTGGCAAGACTATCTGATGACCCCCCAAAACGTCAATAAAATGCATTTTGACGATTTTATCAGTCTCCCCAACGTTTCCGGGATCGGCGCGGTGGCCATTCTGAAAAGAACCGCCCTGGGCGACACGATCTCAGATATGCGTGATCTGCGCAACTCTCCGGAGCTCAGCCATTACGGCTATACCAACCTGCGCAGTTACGTGTATTACAAGGAACCTCCGGTGAAGAACCGGTTTATGTGGGACGCCCAGATGCAATATAACACCCGCTACCTGGAAGAAGGCGCCTACGACATGTATCACGAATCCTTCCTGCGCAGCGCTTACGGCAATGCCAACGTCGTTATCCCGCATCGCAAGGACTTGTCCTACTGGGGTTATTTCAATATGGATCAGATCAAGCCTGACCTGATGGTAAAACTCCGGGCCCGCTATGGAAACAACTTCAAAGTTGGCTGGATGTATAACAGCCCCAAGGGCGAACCGCCCATCCGGGATAAAAACGCCTCAGAGATGATCGCCGATTCCAAATTCACTGCGGGCTATGAAAACACCGAACTGCCCTGGCTGAACAACACCCGGCTGAAAATGTATCTGGGGCATTACCGCGCCACTTTCGGTGAGGGTCTGGTGATGGAAAACACCGATTATTACAGCGCCCGCAAGACTGGTTACGGCTTCAGCAAACGCATCCTGGGCATCACGCCCGACCTTTCCCGCACCCAGGAATATGCCCTGCGGGGAGCCGCTGTCGAGATCACGCACCCCTGGCTGGGAGTAGCCGCCTGGGTTTCGCAGGACAACAAGGACGCGGTTGTCTATCAGGATCGGGATGGCAACATCCTCCAGCAGGACGGCAAAGACAAGGTCTTCAGCTATGTGATTCCCTCCACGCGTTTTGGCAACGAAGAGCTCCGCGAGGCAGAGGCCTATTTCAATTCCGAACTGCAAAGCGGATCGCCCTACGCCACGGATTATATCAATCTGGCCTACCGCAAGGACGCGTTGCAGGAAACTCTCTGGGGCACGCATGTGCAGGTGAATCCTATCTTGGGCACCAAACTGGGATTTACCACCTACACTGCGCTGTATGACAATGCCCACTTCGTGGTGCCGGGTGGTAACGACCTCAGAATGCTGCTGGTGCGCGATTCCTATTACTATCCGAAGTTCAAGCTGATCGATAACGAGATCGCCGGTATGTACAGCACCTACAAGCCTGGAGAATATTCCCGCAATTACCGCCGCGTGCTGGGTTTTGACGCCCAGACCGTGATCGGCAACACCTCCCTCCAGGGCGAATATGCCGAACTGAGCGTCGATGGCTCGGATTTCAAGCCGGGCGACGATCCCAAGGCCTATTTGGTGAGCGCCTACACCCAGTTTTCCAACCTCTATTTCCTCACCCTCTTCCGCCATTACGACATCGGTTTCGACAACCCCTACAGCAATTCGTTCTCTGAACATGAGCGCTTCAACGACACCATCCTGGAAAAGAACGTCTATGCGCTCACCAACCCCACCCTCGCGGATATCTATCTGAATAGCACCCAATCCCAGCCGGAAGAAGGCATCTACTTTGAAACCCGCTACAAATTTGACAACTTCTTCACGATCGGCCGCAGCTATCTGGACATCTGGGAGCGTCTCACCGACATGCGCCGTTCTGTACGGCTGCAGACGGAGCTCGAATTCCGGCCTCTCTTTCAGCTGTCGCTACGGGCACGTTACAAAACCCAGACCAACCGCTATGACGATTATGCCGACCGCGGTGTTTCCAAGACCGACGAATACACCTTCAGCGTCCGCACTTTCCTCTCCAACCGCGATTTCCTGGAGTTTGAATATCGCTACAACACGGTGTTGAGCCCGCCTTACACCTCGCTCACCAATCCGGCCGAGCCCGGCGAAAACACCATGGCCGGCGCTATGACCCTGATGACCGGCGACTACATCGGCGTGAACTACACCCACAATTTCAATGCCAACCTGAAAGTGCAGGGTTCCCTCATCTATTGGTATGGGCATGGCATCTCGCATTGGGATTGGGAAGACATGGAGATCGACTTCATGGGCGACAAGGGTATGAAATTCTGGGTGGCCCTGCATTCGAGAATCTCCCAAAATATGTATCTATCGATGAAATTTAGAAATAAAACCTTCCAGACACAGGAACTGAGCATCCGCCAGTACAATGTGCCTGTGGAAGGTGAAAACTTGTTCCGACGGGTGGATCACAGCGAAAACACCATCCGTCTCAGCCTTGAATACCGCTACTAGGTGGAGGAATGATGATCAACAAACAAATCATAATAATATTCGCGCTGCTTATGACATTGGCCGGGCTCAGCGCCTGGTCGATCACCGACAGCTATTTTGGAAACCGCTTTGGCGTGCTTGACGCCCGCAGCCAGGCCATGGGCGGAACCGGCCTGTTCGACGATATGCGCCCCGCCGGAATCATCGCCAATCCCGCGAACCTGACCCTGATGGACAAGTGGGCAGGCATCGAAGGCGCCGCCTTCATCAACCGCAATGAGGACAACCGCGCCGTGCCGCTCTACAATTCCTTCGACAACTACATCGACGAGGCCGTCTATGCCTCCAACATCAATTTTTACGACGACTATTCCGGAGCCGCCTTCACCACTCTCAAACTGGGAAAAGTGCGGCTGGGACTGGGCGCGTATTACAAACCCTATCTGAGTTTTGACGGTGATTACCTGGAGCAGATCCGCAACAATCGCAACACCGACAACGACGGCTATCCGGAAATGGTTGCCATAAACAAGATTTCCAGCGTGGGCAGCCTCAATCAGGCTTCCGCCGTTGCCAGTATGGGCTTCAGGCTGGGCGATGTCTTCGATATCAATATGGGCCTGGATTATGGGATACTCTTCGGAGATGTTGCCAGCTCCAAAACCATCCGCTGGAGCCAGTGGGCCGTCAATACGGTGGGTGAAGGCGTTCTGCCGAATTACACCTATACCGAAAACACCGATTTGGAAGGCTACCGGCTCAAGGGCGGCATCGGCGTGCGTATCAACCAGAATTTCGGTATCGGCAGCACCTACACGCTCAAGTCCACTCTGGACCGCAGTGTGGATTATTCCATCCAAAAAGACGCGTGGCGCGGCCATGCCGCCATCGATTCCACCGCCGCCTTCACTGAGGACTACATTCTGCCCACCCAGATCACTCTCGGTTTCAACTATCAGCCCCGCAACATCATGCGCACCTGGTTCAACTTTGAAGCCGAATTGGTGAGGTTCTCCGAAATCTCGACGCATTATGAGGATTGCCTCAATTTCTCCGCCGGAGTTGAACATCACGTCAAAAACCGCCTGCCCCTGCGGCTGGGCTTCAGTGCCGAAAATACCTATCAGCGTATCGTCGAGGATGACGGCGCCATCATCGCCAAGAAGATACTCACGCCAACCATCACCGGCGGCAGCAGCGTTTTCCTCGCCGACAATCTCTATCTGGACCTCGGCATCGGCTATTCCTGGCGCGAATACGAAGCGCTGGATATGTTCGGCGATGCCTATTACAACGACAAACCCTATACCGGCGGCAGCAGCTATCAGCTGTGGCCAAACTCGCATATCCAGCTCACCAATCGCGGTTGGGAAAACCCGGACAAGGTGAGGGAAAGCAACGTTAGTCTCAGCGCCAGCCTTGGCTTTGTGTGGTAACAATATGAAAAAGATCATCCTCTTTGCGGCGCTCTGTCTGGCCTTGACGGCCGGGCTCTTCGCCGAAGACTTGCGGCTGGACATCATGTTTTCCAACGACGTCCATGGCGGCATCGACCGCTCGCAGGCAACCTTCATGAATCCGGACTTTCCTCCCCAACTTGGCGGAGGAGCGTCTGCTGCAACCCTCATCAAACACGTGCGCTCGCTGGGAGGCCCTCAACGCGCTTCCCTGCTGCTCGACGCCGGCGACTTTTTTCAGGGCCGCCCCGTTGGAACAGTCACCAAAGGCGAGGCTGTGATTGAATATATGAACGCCATCGGCTACGATGCCATGACCCTTGGCAACCACGAATTCGACATCCTGGAAGAGGATCTGACCCAGACCCTGGAATACGCCAATTTCCCCATCCTCTCCTGCAACATAATCGACAGACGCACCGGCGACATACCTTGGTATATCGTCCCTTACCGCGTCATCAACCGTCTGGGCATGCGCATCGGAATCGTCGGCTTCACCACCACGGACACCGAATTGATGAGCTTTCCCGAAAACATCAAAAACATCGATTTCGTGGATGAAAAGATTGCCGTCGCCAAATATGTGGAGATCGTCCGTAACCGTGAAAAAGCCGATATCGTGATCGTGCTGGGCCACGCCGGTCTGCCTTATGATATTGAGGAAACCTATCTTTCCCGCTATGACGCCCAAGGCAATTCACTCAAACCGGAAATCCTTGACGCCAAAGGCAATCCGATCAGCCAGGAACGTTACTCAGCCTGGGGTTGGGACGCGCAGGAGATCGCCCGCGAAGTTCCGGGCATCGATCTCTTCATTGGCGGCCACATGCACCGCGGAATACCCAAACCATGGATTGACCCCTACACCCATACGATGGTGATTCAGGGCTATGCCTATGGCTCCAACCTCGGCTGGATGACTCTCACCATCGATCCGGAAACCAAATCCATCAGCGGATACGAAGTTCCCGCTATGCGTGAAGGTATCATGATCACCCTCTTTGAGGACCAGTTTATTCCCGACCCGGAAATCTCCGCCACCATCGAAGCTCAGGTGGCGATTGCCGAAAAGGGTATGGACGAGATCATCGGCACCGCGGCAGTTCATCTCAGCCGCACCAATGTGGACGCTCAAAGCCTGATGGGAAACACCATAACCGATGCCATGCGCAACGAAGTGGACGCGGATTTCGCCTTTTTGAACCTCGGCGGCGTGCGCTCGGATATCAAAAACGGCCCCGTCTCCTATCGCGACATCTTCGCGGTGATGCCTTTCGACAACATGGTGGTGAGTTTCCGCTGCACCGGCGAATTTCTCCGCCGCATCATCGAAACTCGCGTGGAAGGTGGGCGTCACGGCTTGGTGGTATCCGGCGTCAATGTGGTCTATTCCAAAAAACGCCCCAACTTCGACCGTGTAACCTCGCTTAAAATAGCTGGCGAACCCTGGGACAAAAATAAAATCTATACCTGCACCACAACAGACTTTCTGATGCAGGGAAATGCCGGACTCACCCTCCTGGCGCAGGTTCCGCAGGAAGACATCATCTACCACCAGATCAATCTGCGCGATGCCATCGTCAACTACTTCAGGCAAAAAAGCCCGGTTCGCACCAAAATAGACAATCGCTGGAAACGTGAAGACAACGCCCAGCCGACCAAAGAGATGCTCCAATGAAAGTGGCAATCTTGATCTGCTCGCATTCCGGAAACACCCTGAAACTGGGCGAAATGGTCAGCTCCCTGCTGATGGAAGCCGGGCACGAGGTCAATCTCACCACTCTTATCTCTGAGCCGCCCATGGACCCCAAAAAAGCAGTCTCGGCGGGGAATATGGTTATCACCAATTTGCCCGACCTTAGTTCCGCGGACATCGTTATTGTCGGCGGGCCCGTCTGGGCTTTCCGTCCCTGTCCGCTGTTGCTGAAGACGATGATGGAGCTTGGCAGCCAGATCAAAGGCAAAAAAGTTTTGTGTTTCGTGACGCAATCCTTTCCCTTTGCCTGGATGGGCGGCACTTCGTCCGTGAACAAACTGCGCGAATTGGCCGGAAGAGGCGGAGCCAAGGTGCTGCCTGGCGTCGTTCTCTCCGGAGCCAGCAAGCCGAAGCTGGATCATTACACCGCCTCCGCGGCAAGGATCTGCGCTCTGATTTAATAATATCAGTCCCTAACCTTTGATAAACAAGACCCCGGACCTCAGGTTTCGGGGTTTTCTCTGCCTGGCACTCCGGAGCTTTCGCTTCAAACAGTTCCAGATCATCAAAGCATCCACCCGCAAGAACCAGACCTGTCATTTTGGGATGGCTTTTTTGGTTACTCCCTCGGAACCGGACCCGGACTTTATTGACCCAAGCCTCAGGCCTGTCGTCCTAAAAGGAGGCTGCCCCAGTCTTCACTTGCCCCAGCTCTTCAGTTGCGATTCAGGGGCGACCGCCCAGCACCGGACTTTTCACATCAAACTGATCCGGAGGCTGAGAATCACCAAAACCCTATCCCAAACAAAACGCCCCGGATTGTATCCAGGGCGTATAGGGAATTTATTGATTTGTTTACTTGAGGATTACCATTTTCTTGGTTTGGTTCAGTGAGGGGCTGTTAAGCTTGTAGAAGTAGATTCCGCTGCTGCAAGCATTATTCTGGCTATCCATACCGTTCCAGACGATGTTGTGGGTGCCTTCGCTTACGCTGAAGGTTTTCACCATCTTACCCTGGACGTTGTAGATTGTCACTGTGCCGTTTTCGCCGGCTTTCAGGGCAACTTCGATGGTGGTGCTGCTGTTTGCCTTGAAGGGGTTGGGATAGGCGTTTTTCAGCGCAGCTATTTCAGGCATAACTGGCGGGACTTCGCCCTGCACAACGATGCTGATAGGACCGAAGAATTGGCTGGTATTCACGTTGACGCCTTCCAACCAATAGTAGTAGGTGGAGCCGATTTCTACTTCGATATCAGTAAGGTTGTAGGTATGCAGCTCGGAAGTATTGGTGGCTGGGATCAGCACAGGGGTGATCAAGATAGAGCTGTCATCGTTGGGGGTGTCATTGCGATACACTCTATAACCCAGCATGTTGGATTCGGATTGGCTCGCCCAGGCAAGATTGACGTAGTTTTGGGCGGTGAGGGTGGCGACGAAGCTGCTCAACTGAACAGGAACGTTTTCTTCATCTTCAATCACAATCTCGAATTCATTTCCGGCTGAAAGATTGGGTGTGCCGTTATCGGTGGCAATGATGGTCACAAGCCAGCTTCCCACGTTGGCAGCCGAGGCTGTCACTGTGAGATCGATGGTGCAGGTGTTGGCGGGGTTTACCACATAACTCAAACCCGCAGGGATGGGGGGGTAAACGGTTACGATTGCATCGGTGATTTGATCCGATTCCGGGGAAATGACTGTAACTGTGTATGTCCAGGTATCGCCCACTGTGAGCGTGACAGGTGACGGAGGGAGGCTAACGAAGACAGGGGCAACGTTGGAAGCTTCACCGCCTGTATTGAACAGGAAGGTTTGGCAGTCGAGCCAGTCCACGCCATCGTTGTTGTCGTAGGGGCCGTCATAATCGATTCCGGCATGGTCAAATCTGCCGATCTGGGCATATTCGACGTTGTCGCCTTTGTTGATTCCCACCGTGGCAGGAGATCCGTAGAATCCACCAGAACCACCAGAAGCACCGCCAGTGGTCCATGCCATGTCGGCATAGCTGAAGGCAACGTTGTTGCCCAGACCGATCAAGGGATCGGTGCCATCACTGAAGATCAATTCAAAAGTGTTGAGTTTATCGACTCCATATGAATAATACCCTACATGATCCCAGATAACGATCATGCGATTGGCTTCGATCTTGTACCAAACAGCTCCACCACCACCTCGGGTGTCCACATCTGCAAAGAAGGGAGCCAGCATAGCATTGTTCCCGCTGGGAAATCCCCAGGGAGTGTAACTGGAAAGACCTCTATCAAATGTGACGTTACCGTTGTTATTCACCCAGCAGGATGTGAATTCTACACCATAGAGGGTAAAGGTGAAGGGTAGAGGAATGTTAGGGGTGGATCCATCATCGTTGGGAGACATGGCAAGCGTGAATGTGCTATCCAGGGGGACGAGCAAAGGACAATCCCTACTGTCGTTTTTGAAGTTAGAAAAACTTGTGGAAGGCTGGCTGGGTTTAGCAAGCACCTCGGGAGTATTGACTTGTTGTTGTTTCCAGGCATCATATTCAGGTGCGTTGGGGTTTACACCTGCGCTGAGTACCATCCCCACTGATGTGAGGGCCAAAATAAACGCGATGACCACGATTTTTCTCATGGTAACCTCCTTGAATATTTAGATAAGTCCAAACTAATCGGAACGGTCACACATGTCAAGTTTTTTCTTTCCTGCATCCAGATAGGGAATATTATCGCACTCCTGCCTGTGCAAAAAATAGAGTCCAAAGCATTTCCTATGCCACTGCTATTGGACTGTAAATCCGGCCTGTTTCATCTTTTTGCTTGACAGTTTTTGCAGTGACTTAGCCTGACCCGGATGAATATAAGGGAGTTTTTCAAATGCGGAAATTAGATTTGGTGAAAGTGGAGCGCTACATGCGCTATCTGTTTATTTTCATAACAAGTTTGGCAGTGAACTACAACTTATATAATCGTCATGGGCATAGGCTTTTCATGTCCATCGAAACCCTTGTCCTGTTTATACTGCCCTCGATTTTGATCAAACGCTCTAAAATCAATATCTCAGCCGCTTTTCAGATTGTAATCCTGCTCTTCATCTTTGGGTCTATGTATCTGGGCGAACTCAATCACTACTATTATCGGATTCACTGGTGGGACACCCTGTTGCATGGGTCTTCCTCCACTATCCTGGCCTATATTGGCTTCCTTTCGATCTATACCCTGAACAGGGATAAAAGCCTGCACGGGCAGCTGAGTCCTTTTTTCATGGCTTTATTCATCTTTTGTTTTTCCGTGACGGTGGGTAGTCTTTGGGAAATTTTTGAGTATGTAGTGGATATCATCTGGGGCTCAAACATGCAGAAAGCCAGAGGCTTGGAGAAGGTCTATGGCGTGTTTGATACCCGCCTGGGAGTGATTGATACCATGCGGGATCTCATTGTGAACACCCTCGGAGCCTTGCTCGTATCCGTAATCGGCTACTTTCATATCAAGCACCGCAAGGATGGTGATTCAGCATTTTGGGGATTTCACCGGAAGTTCGTCAAAGCAAATCCTGAGTTATTCGATAAATAGTTTTTCAGCGGAAATGAACATCTTCCACTGCTCATAAAAAGTATCCCGGATATCCCTAGAATTCTGTTCGTCTGCTGTTTATTCCTTTCACGCTTAACGGCCAAAAGAATGCCCGCCCAAGTTTCGCCATTGTCGGCTTGGAATGTCACACTTGGGGCTGGGTGCTGAAATATCTGGGGACCCAAATGACCAGAGGGGCCATTCTATCAATT
>CAXYWN010000025.1:0-13837 GCA_964292625.1 uncultured bacterium | reverse complement strand
ATAACTCATAACTCATAACTCATAACTCATAACTCATAACTCATAACTCATAACTGATAACTCATAACTGATAACTCATAACTCATAACTTCCACCCCCTCCCCACAATCAGAGGCAAGAAAATCTTACCTCTCTCCCGGCAAATCCATTTTTCCGCTTGACGAATCCGCGCCCTTCAAAAATCGTGTCTTTTCATGCAATAAAACAAGGAGTCAAGATGTACGCCATCGTTGATATTAAAGGATTTCAGTTCAGGGCTGAAGAAAACGCCATACTGCGCGTTCCCCTGCTGAATACGGCGGAGCCGGGCCAGTCCCTGGAATTTGACAGGGTGCTTCTCATCCGTCAGGATGAAGAGATCATGGTCGGCCAGCCCGTAGTAGAAGGCGCAGCAGTCCTTGCCGAAGTTATCGAACACGGTAAAGGCAAAAAGAAGATAATCTACCATTCCAAACGCAGGAAAGGTTATCGCGTTAAAAAAGGTTACCGTGAGAAATACACAGACATCAAAGTGACCGGGATCCGGATCTGAGAGGAGATGAAGAATGGCACATAAAAAAGGAGCCGGAAGCAGCCGCAACGGACGCAATAGCAATCCCAAATACCGCGGCGTGAAAAAGTACGGCAGCGAACACGTCCTGGCAGGCAACATCATCGTTCGCCAAAAAGGCACGAAGTTCCATCCCGGCACCAATGTCGGTATGGGCAGAGACTTTACCCTCTTCAGTCTGGTCGAAGGCCAGGTGAAATTTGAGACCCGCGGGATCAACGGAAGAAAGTTCGTCTCCGTGGTCCCCGTAAGCGTTGAAGAATAACCCGGCACTCATTCATAACAGCTTAAACCCCCGGCCACAAACCGGGGGTTATCATTTGGGGCACTCTTTGGCGTAAATATGCGGACCGTCACTGTTGATTACCGTGAGATCAATCCATCTCAATAAAAAACCCCCGGCCTGAACCGGGGGATATGTTTTCGGGGGCAGCTTGCAGGCAAGCCGTCCGGGTCTGTAATCAGTTTACCTTGTAGGTTTTGTCGCCCTTTTCAAAGAAGGCGATGATCTGCTTGGCGGAGGCCACGCCGGCGTTGACATTGGCTTCTCCGGTTTGGGCGCCCATCTTTTTGGGGGTCCAGTAGGCGCGGTCGGCATAGAGTTCGGCGAGTTTGGCGGAGCATTCGGGTTCGACGTCGCTCACATAGCGGAATTTCTTCTTTTCTTCAAAGGTCTTGAGCAGGGCGTCTTCGTCGATCACTTCCTTGCGGGCGGTGTTCACCAGGACACAGTTGTCTTTCACTAGGGAAAGCAGGTCCCAGTTGATGGATTTTTTGGTTTCGGCGGTGGCGGGGATGTGCAGGGAAATGAAGTCCCCGGTGCTGAAGATGTCTTCCACCTTGTGTAAGGGGGTCACGCCTTCCTTGCTGATGTCCTCATCCTTGAGGTAAGGATCGTAGGCGAAAACTTCCATTCCGACGCCTTTGGCCATCTTGGCGAGATAGCGGCCGATATTGCCGAAGCCATAGAGGACCAGCTTTTTGCCGGCGAGTTCGCTGCCGCTTTTGCCGTTGAATTTGCCACGGGCCATATACTACACCCTGGCTGGGGCGAGTCCGGGGCGGCGGATGGAGTCCTGACGGGGGGTGCTCATGCCCACAACGTGGTGGGCGGTGGCAGCGGCGAGGTCGATGTTGTCGTATCCGGCACCGGCGCGGACCACTATTTTAAGCTTGGGGGCAACCGCGAAAACCGCTTCGTTAATCTTGTCGCTGCGGATGATGAGGGCTTCCGCGTCGGCGACGGCGGCATAGAGGTCCTTGGGGTCGGTGTAGTTTTCCAGCCAGACGTGGGGATATCCGGCAGCATCGAGTTCAGCCTTGATTTTCTGCACGGCCGGAGCGGCGAAGGGTTTTTCAGTGGCGATTAGTACTTTGGGCATTATGGGTCTCCTTGTGTTTATTTTTTTTATAAGCTTATCTTAATTTGGTCTGGATAAAGGTCAAGTCCTTTTTCATTTTAGCAGCAGCATGCGCCGGGTGATGGATGAATCGCCGGTTTGCAGCCGGTAGAGGTACATTCCGCTGGACACAGCTTTGCCGGAGCCGTCACGCCCATCCCAGATCACCTGGTGATCTCCGCGGGGCAGGTGACCGGTTTTGAGCTCGCGCACCAGTTGTCCTTTGAGGTTGAAGACAACGAGCTTCGCCTCGCCTTCGCGGGCGGTCTGGAAAGCAATGGTGGTGCTGGGATTGAAGGGATTCGGATAGTTTTGCAGCAATCTGTCTGCCGGGGCGGGAACAGAGGGATCGGAATTGGGCAGATAGCAGGCCGCGGCGTGGCTGCCCTGACGCTTCAAAGACCCGCGGTAGGTAGCCCATGGCATACATCCTCCCGCCGGGCGGCGCAGATTCAGCACCAGCACTCCGGTGGAATAGCCGGTCACCAGCTTCAGCATGCCGTCGCCATCCAAATCGCAGATGGTGCCTGGCGTACAGCCATTATATGAGGTCAGGAAAGGGAAGCCGGGAAGCATCGAGCCGTCAAGTTTGAAAGCATAGACGGAATTGATGCCGTTGGAAACCAGGATTTCCGGATTGGGGTCGTCGTCCAGATTCGCGATCAGCGGCGGGACGTTGAAAACTCCTCCGATCTGCTGCGGAAAGCCGCTCAGGTCGTTGCCGCTTTGATCCACGGCGTAGAGGTTACCGCCGAGGGTGACGAAGATTATCTCCAGGGCGCCATCGCCGTTGAGGTCTGCCACCACAGGACTGGAGGCCATCGCGGATGAGATTTGTTTGCTCACCAGTATCTCGCCGGAGGGAGAGACCAGCAGCATCCGGGTGTTGGTGCCCAGGGCGATTCTGCCGTTGTCCAGCACCGTCGGAGCACCTGTGATCGCACCATAGGTAGCCACAGGGAAGCCGGGTTTGGGGTTGCCCGAACCGTCTAAAACATGCAGATTGCCGTTTTGAGTGCCGGCGATGATCTCCATCACACAGTCGTTATCCAAATCAGCGGCGGCGATCTCTGTAAAGAAGGGGGAACCGAGGTTCACCGGGAATCCCGGCACCGGAGTTCCATCCGGATTGATTGCGTGCAGTTCTCCGTTGAGAGCGTTTGCCAGCACCTTTTCCGTGCCGGAATTGTCGATGGTGGCGATCACCGGCGAAAAGAGCATCGGGCTGCCGGCGTCGTAATTGAAGACCGGAGTACCGTCCAGGGACGCCGCGAAAATCCGGCCTGTGCGGCTGGCATAGACAATCTCGGGATTTCCGTCGCCATCAATATCGCCAAGCGCGGCGCTGCGCATGATGTCTTGCTGCGGCGGGGCGAACCAATCGTCGTAATCCTCGCCTTGGTCGTTGATGTAATAGGCGCGTCCAAAAACGTCCAGATACATAATGTCCAGGCTGCCGTCGCCGTTGAAGTCAGTCACGATCGGGGCGGATTTGGTCTGAATCTGGCAATCCCAGGGAAAGCGGGTGTCCACCATCGTGATTTCGAAACTGAGCTCATATTTGCGGATGCCGGTGCTGAGGTTCGTGACCGGATGAATGGATTCGACCGCCAGTTTCAGATAGTAGATGCCATAGTTTACGTCCGGTGAAAGCTGGACGCGAAGATAAAAGTCGTCGGAGCTGGTTTCGCCGGGCAAGATCTGCGGGATCACCTGCGAGCCGTTCAGCACGGTCACGCCTTCCGGCGCGTTGTCCAGAGTCACACTCACGTTGTAGGCGGTGGACCAATCCTGATGGTTGCGGATCACGGGGTGGATGCGCAGAATCTCGCCGGGATTGATGCTACCGTCTCCGTCGCCTTCGATATCGGAGGTGGTGTAGCTTTCCAGAGAGAGCAGGGGCAGCGAGGGATCGGGGTACTTGATCTCGATGGAGGGATCGCCAAAGAGCACCACTTCGTAATAACACCAACGCATTACGTCGTTGCTCATGGCAGCGTTCAGATTTTGCAGGCGGGAATAGCTAAGCGCTTTGCCAAAACTGGTGTTCAGGGTTTCGTAGAGCCCGATGAAGTATTGGCGGTCGTAAAACTGGGAAGCGCCGTCGATGCTGCCGGGCATGTACCAGCCGTAGCGGGTGTTGCCGATGAAGGCAAAAACTCCGCCGTCCGCGGTGGACATATGCTCGCCAATGCACTCGCCTTCTCCGCTGGTCCTCTGATCAAACGCGGCCGGATAGCAGCCCTGAGTGTAAAGAAAACCGTATTCGGTGTTTTCGAGCTGCTCGATGGTGTTGTTGCCCTGTCCCAGGAGAGAGGTCTCGTTGGCGTGGCCCATGTGGTTCATCACGTGCGCGCCCTGGTTTATGGCGTTCCAGACTGCCTGCCCGCTATAGCTGTTGTCGCGCTGATACAGAGTGCGCAGATAGTAGGAATCCGGGATGTGGGTGGCGACGTCGTCCTTGTAATCCCCGCCCCAGGTGAGAGGGTTGTAATTCAGGTTTTCGCCGAACATGGTGGCGACGTTGTTGCTGAAAGTGTTGTAGCTTACATAATATTGGGTTTTGCGGATGATATTGTCAAATTCTCTCGCGGTTTCCGCCGGAAAACGGCCGATATGTACCTCCGGCAGCATGTCCACCTCATCCGAGGGTTCTCCCCAAATCTGGTTTCCATTGGCGTTCCAGTTGCCGTCCAGATTGCCGAAATACATATCCGTGGGCATCCTGTTATCCACGGTTTCGCCCACCTGGCCATAGCAGCCGCGCTCGGGAACGATCTCGTCGTCGCCGCCCAGGATCACATATTCCAGGGGAGTGGCGGTCGTTGACCAGCTTTGGTAGGCGTCGCTGATGAAGTTGCGCACTTTTTCGGCGTTGTCGCTGCCTGCGTAGGCCGCGTAAATATCGGCTGTGCTAAAGAGGCCGGTGCTCACGCTCTGAGAATCGCGCCATTGGATGTAGTTTTGAAAGTGAGTGGCGCTGGCGGGGTTGGTGATGACAATCATGCTTTTGGGCACGCTAAGGTCGATCAGGCGGCTCTGAGGAACGTGGTCGCGGTAGGCCGGGGCGCTCTGGTAAGTGCCGGCAATTTCAGGATTGAGCACAAAGTCATGCAGGTCGGCAGTTCCCCGGGCGGGAGCGTAAAAATTCGCCGAGGATATCGCCGTCGCATCGTCAAAAGCAGTCTCAATCTCGATGCGGGCCTCCGTGCTGGCCAGAAGCTTTTGCTGGACTGGGTTGTATTTCCAGGGATAGATGTTGATCACGGCGATTTGGAATCCGCGCATGAACTGGGTGCCCAGATAGTGGAAATCATCTTGGGGCCAAAGCGTATCGGCGTTCCAGATCTCAGGGTTCGGCTGAGTGCTGTCCGATTCCGGCTGGGAAATCTTTTGCTGGGCGCGCACAAAGTCCAGTTGCAGCTGTTCGCGCTGCAATTCAGGCTCAGACAAGATTACCCGGATGTCAGTAACTTTTTCGCCAAAGGGGATCAAAACCCGCACCGGCAGATAATTCAGCGCCGGCACTCCGGGTTCCAGCATGGGCGAGGTTTCGCCGCCGCGGGAAGCGCTGGTCCAGGCAGAGGGGTCAACGTTAAGGTTCAGGCTAAGTCCGAAAACCAGCCCGCAAAGGGCCAAAAGCCCGGTCAGTAAAAGCATCTTCTTCATATCTATCTTCCTTGGGACGTGTAAAATGCACGTTTTTTCAATGAAATGACATTAAACGTAAATAGGCGGGAAACGTCAAGGTTTTTTTCGCGGAGCGGCAGCTCCAAAATAAGCTGTCAGTTGATAATCTCGGAGCTTGCATATTATGACTTGCTGTCGCAGCTTTTACACTTTCACGGGTCAAACACTCTATGATTCCCGTTGTCACTGAGGCAGAAGCGGCTATATTACTATAGACTGAATCCTTTTTATTGACAGAAACGAGCGAAAAATCAAACTGGTAAAACACATTCAAGAGGAGAAGAGATGCCCCCCAAACCCCCTTTTCAGAATTTTCTGCCCGACGAGGCCTGGAAATGGAAGCTGCTGGAAAAGCGCTTTGACCATGTGTTGAAGCTTTACAACTACCATGCAATCCGGCTGCCCATTCTCCAGGACCGCGAGCTGATCGAGAAGGGAATAACCGCGCTAATGCAGGGCCGGGAAGCCGAATACCTGGCCGCGAAGACGCTTAATATCTGCGGGCCGGACGGCGGGCCGGGAACTCTCAGCCTGCGTCCCGAAGGCACCATCACCGTCCTCAACCGCGTGGCCAAAACATACCGCCGGGGAGACATCCACCGCTATTACTATCACGGCCCGGTCTTCCGTCAAGGGCGGGATCAAGAGGCAAAAGAATCTTTCCAACTGGGGGTGGAGCTTTTGGGCAGCGACAGCCTGATCTCTGAAAATGAGATTATCAGCCTGGGAATGCGGATCTTGCGTGATTTGGGCTTTAATGACGCCGGCCTGCTCCTGAATAGTTTCGGCTGCGAGAGCTGCCGCCGGGATTTCTTTGCCAAAGTGCGCAGCGACCTCAAAGAACACAGCGGCGAATATTGCCCGACCTGCATGGGTGAACTGACGGCCAATCCCTTTTCCGAAACGCATTGCGATGACGAACGCTGCCAGCACACCGTAGCAGGAGACCTGAAAATCCTGGATTATCTCTGCGCCAAATGCCGCACAAATTTTGACAGCATCAGAAAGGTACAGGCCAATCTGGGCCATCCCTACCGGATTGATCCGCGCCTGTTCAAAAATTTTGCCTATTACAACGAGACCGTCTTCGATTTCGTGATCGGAGCAGGCGAGAATGAGCAGACCGTGGGCGGCGGCGGACGCTATGACTATCTCTCCGAAAAACTTAACAACATCCGGATCCCGGCCGCAGGCTTCTATCTGGATTTGGAACGAATCTTCCACGCGATGGAAGCCCGGAACCTTTTCTTCGTCTGGCGCAATGACTTTTCCGTGTATATCTGCGCCCAATCTCCGGATATGGAGATGATGCTGCTGCAAATCGCGCAGGAATTGCATTCCCAGAATATCATCACTGTGCTGAGCCCGGACATCAGAGACAGCGATGAGGAGCAGGCCCAGGCCCTCGCCAATCATTGCGACCTGATGATCGCCATCCGCGAGGAAAACATCCGCGAGGGCAAACTCTTGCTTTTCAACCTGGGGCGCGAAACCCAGGCCTATATCCCCCTGAACCGACTGACCGAATCAGTCGAAATCGCTCGTAAAACACTCAGAAAATAAGGAGATAACATGCAAACGATCAACACCCACAAAGCCCCGGCCGCCATCGGCCCCTATTCCCAGGCCGTGATGATGAACAACACCCTTTTTGTTTCAGGCCAGCTTGGCATCGACCCAGGCAACGGCCAAATGCCGGAAGGTTTCGAAGCCCAGGCACAACTGGTTTTTGCCAATATCAAGGCGATTTTGGAAGCCGCCGGAATGGGCTTTCCCCACATTGTGAAAGTGACTGTCTTTCTTAAAGATATGAATGATTTTGCCGCCCTCAACGAGATTTATGCCCGCACCTTCAGCACGCCCCATCCCGCCCGCGAAGCCATCCAGGTTGCCAGGCTGCCCAAGGACGGATTGATCGAGATCTCCGTCATAGCTATGAAATGACGATCACCACCAAGACCGGCGACGGCGGCCAGACCTCTCTCTATAGCGGGGAGCGAGTTTGGAAAGATGATTTGCGCGTGCATGCCTACGGCGCTTTGGACGAGTTGGACGCTCATCTCGGCGATGCTCGCCATCTGATTTCCGCGCCCCAGGCCCTGGCTATTTTGGCAGACATCCAAAACATGCTTTACCGCGTGATGGGCGAACTGGCCGACACGAGCGGAAACTACCCTCATCCCATCATTCAGGCTGATGTGGAGGCGATCGAAACCTTGATCAAAACTTTGGAAACCGCCACTCCCGTGGAGGGATTTGTGATCCCCGGAGCTCTGCCCTCCTCCGCCAGGCTGGATATTTGCCGCACCATCGCCCGCCGCGCCGAACGTCAGGTGGTTACTCTGGCCAGGGCGGAATCGGTTAATCAGCCGCTGCGGCAGTATGTAAACAGGTTATCCGACCTGCTCTTTATTCTGGCCCGCACACTGGAGCGTCAGGAGGGCGGCATCCGCTATAAACAATAAAAATAGAACACAGACAAGGAGAACAATAATGTATAAAATAGTACTTGTCCGCCACGGCGAAAGCATTTGGAATAAGGAAAACCTTTTCACCGGCTGGACGGACGTGGACCTTTCCGAAAAAGGCGTGATCGAAGCCAAAGCCGCTGGACAGCGCCTCGCCGCGGAGGGATTTGTCTTCGACGAATGCTGGACCTCTGTACTCAAGCGAGCCATCCGCACCCTCTGGCTCACGCTGGATGAAATGGACCTGATGTATCTGCCCATATTCAAGGACTGGCGTCTCAACGAACGACACTACGGTGCTTTACAGGGCTTCAATAAAGCCGAAACGGCCACCAAATACGGTGAGGAACAGGTGAAACTCTGGCGCCGCAGCTTTGATGTGCCGCCGCCAGCGCTGGAACTGGCCGATCCGCGTTTCCCAGGCCACGACCCCCGCTATGCCAACCTCGAAAAGAATCAATTGCCGCTCTGCGAATCGCTGAAAGACACCTGCAAACGCACTCTGCCCTTCTGGAAAGATGTCATCATCCCCAGGCTGGTGGCGGGCCGGAAAATGATCGTTTCAGCTCACGGCAACAGCCTCCGGGCGATTGTTAAGAGTCTCGACGGAATCAGCGATGCAGACATAGTGAATCTGAACATCCCCACCGGCATTCCGCTGGTCTATGAATTCGAGGACGACCTCAGCGTGAGCAAGCGTTATTACCTGGCCGACGCCGACGAACTGAACAAAGCAGAAAGCGCCGTCGCGAATCAGGGCAAGGCCTGTAAATAGATTTTTCTTGACGAATCCGGCTTAAGCCAGAAACTTGAACAAAACTAACACAGGAGACCAAAATGGCAGTAAAGATTGATATAGTCACTTGCATCGGCTGCGGAGCCTGCGTGGAAGTTTGTCCCGTACAAGCTCTCGCGATGGAAGACGATAAGGCCAAATGCGACGCAGACATCTGCATCGATTGCGGCGCATGCATCGCCACCTGTCCCGTTCAGGCCATATCCGAATAAACTAAAACCTTAAACTTGACGGCGGAAGAGGGTGTATGCCTACTTCCGCCTTTTTTTAGCATAAATATATCACCACTGGAGGAGATCATGCGTCGCGCAACTATTCTGTTTTTCATTGTGTTGGCCCTTGCCCATCTGGGTGCCACAGACGTAAGCGGAAACCAATCCGGAACCTGGGCTCAGGCCGGCAATCCTTATAACATCATCGGCGACATCACCGTCCCTGCCGAACTCAGCCTCACCATCGAGCCTGGCGTGGAGGTCTATGTCATGGGAAATTTCCGGCTCGCGGCGGCTGGCCCGCTCTTTGCGGTGGGCACCGAGTCCGACACGATCCGCTTTATGAGCGGTCAGGCGGACCCCAACGCACGCTGGAAGGGCATCAAACTGGAAAACACCAGCCAAGAGAGCCACATCGCTCATTGCTACATCGAAAAGGCCGATTACGGGATAAATTCGCTCGATTCGCCCGCGGATATCCATCACAACAGATTTAACCTCAATCAGAAGGGGATGCAGGTTTTCGGTATCGGCTCCGCCAATCCTGCCGTCGTCCACGTGCACCACAACCTGGTGGAATACAGCATCCAGAACGGCATCCTGGTGGCCCAGAACAGCAATGGACTGATCGAGGAAAACGAGATTCGCTTCAACGGCACCGGCAGCCAGTATATGGCCGCGATCCAACTTTCAAACCAATCCGCCGGCGGCTCCAACAGTCCCGTGATCCAAAACAACCACATCCATCACAATTTCAAGCAGGGTGTCACCGGCTGGGATATCGTGGGCGCCAACGCCATCCAGCCACAAATCCGGAACAACCTCATCGAATACAACCTCACGGGCATCTATCTGCTCCACGCTTCCGGCTATGTCGCGGACAACATTATCCGCTACAATTTCATCTCCGGCAACGCCAATTCCGGAGCCGGGGTGATGGTCTCCGGCGCTACCAGCGAGCCCTATTTCGAGCGTAACGAGATCTATGGCAATTTCACCGGCTTCTACCTGGGTGAAAATGCCCAGCCCTGCCTGGGAAATCTGAACATCTATCACGCCTATGCGCAGGGCGGAAACCAGATTTACGACAACATCGATGAATCCAACACCCTCCACAGCGTTTTTACCTATTCCTACAACACCCCCGGCACCGTGATTTATGCCGAAAACAACTACTGGGGCAGCAACGACCCCGCCCAGATCGCCATCGGAATCACCGACCAAATTGACAATCCCGCCCTGCCTCTGGTGGATTTTGATCCCTTCATCATGGGCCAAATGCCAACGAGCATCAGCGGTTCTGTAGCATACGACGGCTCGTTCGAGCTAAACAATCACACGATTCAGTTCGTGGGCGTGGATTCCGGCGAGATATTGTACGAATCGCCAGTCGATCCCAGCCAGCCTTTTTCCTTTTCCCTGATGCTGGATGTGCCTTTCCACGCGGTCTTGCTGGCCGATGTGGTCGGCATTGACAGAACTCTTTACGGTTCGCCGGGCGGCCTGATCCTGCCGGAATCGTTTACCCCGGGTGATTCCGCGCCGATCGAGCTGGGCGACATTGAAATCCAAGCCGTCTTCCCGCCCCGCTATCAGGATGTGGGAGCGCCCGAACAAATTGGCGCGTACAACTGCTATCCGGTTTACAACCGCTTTTTCGTCTATCACTGGGATTACATCAACTGGCTCTACGAGGAGGGCGATTTCCTCTACGTCAAACGCCACGAACGCTATAAAGATACAGGCAACCTCGTTTTCAACCTCGCCGACGGCATTGTCTGGGACAAGATAGCCAACCTCGAACACAACGACGTCTGGCTGAGAACAGAGGTGATGAACGACGTTGGCGCCCAGCGTGTGAGCATGCTCCGCTGCAAGGTTGTGAACGACGACGCCTCCGCGAAACAGACCTATCAGCTGATTACCCAGACCGACACCGTCAACCAGCAGATCGTTTCCGCCCGGATTTTGCAGGCCAATAACCAGCGCCTTTACCACTACTTCGGAAGCTATGTCAAGCGGGCCGAATACATCGTCAGCAATATCCCCACCCCCTATCTGCAGGAAAGCACCTGGTGGAAATTCATGCCCTTCCAGCCCGTGTTTCAGCCCAGCTTTCTATGCTACGATTACGTTGAACACGGTATTCAGAGCCCTTGGGCTCTCACCCTCTACTGGCAGGCCCCGATGAACGATGCAGAGCACACCTGGACCCATTACCGCATCTACAATCACGATACCCTATACGCGGAACTGCCTTTCAACCTGAACTTCTGGCACACCAATACTTTCCAATATACTCAGGCACACCTGCTAACTGTCTGCGCCTTCGATGGCCAAAACGAAAGCCCCCGCTCCAACGAAGTTTGGGTGGCTCAAGTGAGTGCCAGCGATCCGGTTGCGACACCACCGGTCTTGAGCGTGGGCCCCAATCCCGTCTCTTTCCAAGCGGGCGGGGTCGATATCAGCATCAAAAGCTCCGCGCCGCTTTCCGGACAGATTGGTATCTACAACCTCCGGGGCCAGTTGGTGCGCTTAGTGCCGGTAAACTCGGAAGGCGATTTCTCCCTCCGCTGGGATCTGCGGGATACGCGCGGAAGCCTCTGCTCCGCCGGGATTTATCTCTTCAAAGCCGAACTTAGCGGCCATCCGATTCTGCAGCAAAGACTGGTTCTAATAAAGTAAAGATTCCTCAAAAACAACGAGGCCCGAATGGACTTAATGTCTTTCGGGCCTCATACTTTTGTGGACTTGTTTTCTATTCCCAATCCTCTTCAGGCATTTGTTCATCATATAGGGATCCGTAATCCGGATCGGGCTTGGTGGCCGCGTAATCCAGCAACGGCTGCCAATCGGGACGAGTGGTGAGATCGGGATCTTGCATGGTGTTCAGCATCGTAGTGCCGATGGTTCCCTTTTCCACCATCATGCGCAGGGTGGCCATGGTCTGGTCGATGTCGTTACTCAGATAATGCGCGTTCACCACCATGAACTGAATATCAATATCGTCCATCCACTCGGCATGCCTGGCAGTTTCGGCGATCAGTTCCTCGTAGAGGTCGAGCTCAACGAGCGCCATACAAAAGACCCGGCTGGCCTGCTTGCGGAACTCTTCATCGCTCAGTCCGCTGTTTTCCTCATCCTGGCGCAGCTCGAATTCCTTGATCCGTAGCAGCAGGTCCGACTGTCCGTTATTCAGAGTGAATCTGATGATGTCGTGGCTAATAAATTCACCCAGTCCGGCGGCGTACAGTTCCTGATAAACCCGGAAGGCTTTGGTATCGTCGTTTTCCATCACGGTCACCAGAAAATAGCCCACCGTGGCCAGATTGTTTTCCGGGAAACGGAAATAGTAGTTGCGTATGATCTGGGCGTCTCTTTTCACCGCTGCCGTCATTTGGGCGCGGCTGGGATCCTCGCCCTCCTTGTTGCTGAAATAGTCCAGATAAACTTCCGTGGTTAAGCTGTAACCGTGTTCCACTTTGGGATAGGAATCCACCAGGGCACGGGCGGCAGCCAGTTTCTCATCCGTGTCATTGCTGGCACGAGCCAGCAGATAGGCATGCATGGAGTCATCGGATACCGGCCCCAGCACCCTCGCGTAGGCAGCGGCGGCATGTTCGGAATCGAAGTTAGTCCAGGCATTCTGAAGGTTAAGAGCGCCGTTCAGATCACCGTTCCAAGTCAGCAGGTTCACTGCCTCTTCGGGACGGTTCTGGCCCAGGTAACTCATCGAAAGGGCGTAAATCACATATTGATTTTCCCAATACCAGGGGTCACTCCCGAAATAGTCGATCACGGCCTCATCGTCCTGGACCTGCTCATAGTAGTAAGCGGCCAGGTCGCCAGCCAAATTGGCGATACGGTATTTGGTATAGGGGTCATCGTCGTTTTCACGCAAAACTTCAATTTGATAGGCCAGCAGGCTTTGATATATGTCCGGAGTGAATATATATCTCAGTCCGACGTCGTCGATCCAGGTATCGCCTGCTTCCACAGCTACACGGAAGGGGAGCTTGGCCGCCGCCAAATCTCCGGACTGCACCAGATAATAGACCTGGGCCATGCGGGCATAGCTGTCTAGAGGAAAATTTGCCCCAAAATGGGCGATGAGGGGTAGATCGCTTATCTGCAGAGCATGGATGGAACTGTCGGGATCGTTGAGTTCATCCGCATAGGTATCCAGAATATAGGTGAGCAGCAAGGCGCGATAACCGCCGGCGAAATCGGGATAGGCGGCGATCAGGGACCGGGCCTTTTCCAGCTTGGCCAGCGGCTCATCTTCCAGATTCAGCAGCAGATAGCGGTATTTCGGCTGGTCGGGACTTTCCAGGGCCTTGGTCTGAAGCCAATCCGTGCAAGTCTCCGACTCAAAACTTTGCCACAGCCAAAAAGCGTCTTCCAGTTTGTCCAGATCGTTGTTTTCTTGGATGAAAACTCCGGCCTCACGGTCAAATTCCGCGTCGTCTTCTGTCTGATAGAATAACTCCTGCAGTTCCTCAATCGTCATCGCCGCCACCTGCCAGGCAAACAGCGCCGTCAGCACGATCAGTAAAAGCTTGCGAAAGTCCATTTCATCCTCCCGAATGACTTTGTAATTTTTGGATTCAGATGCCGCCGAAGCAATGGAAATGTCAAGCTAAATCTGCATGGCTCTCGTTATCATTACGGTATCAATACGGAATCAATACGGATTTCATCCGTATTGATTCCGTATTGAT